>CAZBCQ010000087.1:0-15106 GCA_964490255.1 uncultured Terriglobales bacterium
GGTCGTCGCCCATCCTACGCTTCTCTTGCGTAGGGTGGGGCCGGGTGGCCACCCACAAGCAACAACTTATGCACTACTAGCGTGTTACCTACTACGTTCCTCAGCGCTTTCGGATTCGGCTCATGTCAAAACTTCATTCGCATGCCGGCGTTTTCGCCGCGATCTTGTTCCTCGTGGTCGCTCAGTTGCAGAGCCAGGACACGCCTCAATTGAAAGACAAGCAGGCGCCCCAGTCAGAAAACAAGGCGCCCACGTTCTCGGCCAATGTGAAGGTCGTCAACCTGCTCGCCACCGTGCGCGACAAGCATGGCGCAGTCGTCAGCAATCTCGGTAAAGACGACTTCAAACTGGAAGAAGACGGCCGCCCGCAGACCATCAAGTACTTCACCCGCGACACCGATCTGCCCCTAACCCTCGGGCTGCTTGTCGACACCAGTCTGAGTCAGCGCCGCGTGCTCGACCAGGAACGTACTGCCAGCTACAAGTTCCTTCAGGATGTATTGCGCGAGAACAAGGACCACGCGTTCGTGATCCATTTTGATCGCGACACCGAATTGCTGCAGGATCTGACCTCCTCGCGCGACAAGCTCGAAACCGCGCTCGACGAGCTCAAAACGCCCGACCCCGAATATCAGCGGACCAGTTCACCCGACCCTAGCCAGGGAGGACGCCAGCGCCGCGCGGGCACAGTCTTATACGACGCCGTCTTTCTCAGCTCCGACGAGCTGATGAAGAAGCAGCAGGGCCGCAAGGCCGTCGTTATTCTCTCCGATGGTGTCGACATGGGCAGCAAGGTCAGCCTCGATCGCGCTATCGAAACCGCGCAACGCTCTGACACCTTGGTCTACTCCGTCCTGTTTGCCGACAAGGACACCTATAACAATGGCGGATTCGACCGGCCGCACATGGGTGGAGGCGGCCCCTGGGGCGGCCATCGCGGCGGCATGGGCGGCGGCGGTTATCCCGGCGGAGGTTATCCCGGTGGAGGTGGCGGCTATCCAGGGGGTGGTGGCGGCGGACGCTACCCGCAGCAAGGTCACGCCGATGGCAAGAAAGTTTTGCAGCGCCTCGCTCAGGAAACCGGCGGGCGGTTCTTCGAGGTCTCTAAAAAAGAGCCTATCGACGACATTTACAAACAGATTTCAGAGGAACTGCGCAACCAGTACAGCATCGGCTACACGCCCGATCGCGCTTCCAGCTCGTCTGGCGACTATCACAAGATCCATCTGACCACGACGCAAAAAGACGATTCGGTCCAGACGCGCGACGGCTACTACTCAGATTAACCGACAAGACGGGTAGGGCACCGATCTCGGCTGCCTACTTTTACAATCTCTTGTGAGAGGCTGCCTATAATTCAGGCATGCTCGCTGCTCTCTCCATCCGTCCCATGGTCGCCGGAGATTGGGATGCGGTTCGCACCATCTACGCCGAAGGCATTGGCACCGGTAACGCAACCTTCGAAACCGCAGTCCCGGGCTGGGAGAAGTGGGACAGCTCGCACCTGGCGCACTGCCGACTGGTCGCTTGCTCCGGTTCTGAAATTGTCGGATGGTCGGCGTTGAGCCCAATCTCAGCTCGCGAAGTTTACCGCGGAGTCGCTGAGGTGAGCATTTACATCGCGCAGCGTGCGCGCGAGAACGGCGTCGGTTCGCTGCTCCTGGCCAAGTTAATTACCGCGTCCGAAGAGCACGGAATATGGACTTTGCAGGCCGGAATTTTTCCGGAGAATGTGGCCAGTATCGCCCTGCACCAGCGCCACGGATTCCGCGCGCTGGGCACGCGGCTAAGAATCGGCTGCATGAATGGACGCCGGCGCGACGTCACCTTAATGGAGCGCCGCAGCCATCGCGTCGGTCTCTGATCCTCGTGCATATCCCTTACGAATCAGGCCATGCACCGGCGTACTCAGAATTAAGGTAAAAAATCGATTTTTCCATAGTCAGTGTTAAGGTACTCTGCCGCTCAAGTAACACTAAGCAAGCGCGCCCCTCCGAACTGGCGGACACAGCCCACCAAATTCGGCGTCTGCACCTGAAAAACAGGAGAATGCTTTTGCGCAGGGACTCGCTTTACCTCGTACTCCTTCTATTCATAATGTCATTCTTCGCTTGCGGCGGAGTGACGACGCCCAGCACGAAACAGACCGCATCCGCAACACCCGCCGCGTCCAACCCTACGCCGACACCGACACCTACTCCTGACCCAACACCGACACCGACTCCAACTCCAACACCGACACCTGCGCCGACACCCACACCAACTCCAACACCCACACCAACTCCAACACCCACACCTACGCCAACTCCAACCCCGACTCCAACCCCAACCCCGACGCCCACGCCGACCCCAACTCCCACCGACCCGCCGGCGAACAGCATCGTCGTCAACAACATTCAAAGTATGACCGGATGGGATGGGTGCGGGTCCTGCGCTGGACCCGGTGGTGTGGGCGCGAGCGTTCCCTATTCGTTCACGCAGAACATCGCGAATCCCTCGCTCAGTGGAGCTTCGGCGCAGTTCTGGCTGGGCGGCACCAGCGCCACGCCTTACTCCAACCACCTATGGTTCAATCGCCTGCCGGGAAGCGCGACCGCAACCCACTTCATTCTTGATTTTTATCTTTACATCACCAACGTGGCCGTCGCGCAGGGACTGGAATTCGACGTCTTCTACTCACGCGACGGTAAGAAAAACTATTTCCTCACGGAATGCGATTCGCGCGGCCAGTACAGCGGAACGTGGCAGGTCTCCAACGCGATCATCGACACATGGCAACACACCGGAAAACCTTGCAAGCTCCAACAGAATTCGTGGAATCACATCACGCTGGAGTTCTACCGCACCCCGACGGCCATGACGCACTTCGTTTCGGCGACGCTGAACGGCGACAAGCAGACCTTCGACATGGAGTATCCGCCTGCAGATGTGAACTCCTTCGAGATGAATCCCGCTGTGCAAATGGACGGCGACGAGAAGCAGGACAATTTCTCCATATGGGTCGACAAGATGACCCTGACTTACTGGTAAAGATTTTCTTCCTCTGGGTTCCCCACTCGTTCGCACCTGGCGAGTGGGGATTTTTATTTCTGATCCTTGTTCCCTGTAACATGTTCCTAGCTTGTCTGCTCAATCCCAGTTCTGCGACGTCGCGGTTCCCGTACCGCTCGATCTCGTTTTCACCTACCGCGTAAATGGACACGTTCCTGTGGTCGGCGGGCGCGTCCTCGTTCCCTTCCGCGAAAAACGGCTTCCCGGAATCGTCGTCGAACTGCATGATCGGGAACCGAAGGTCGCGGCGAAAGATATCGTCCAGGTTCTCGATTCTTCCCCAGTTCTCGACTCGACCTTGCTGCAACTTGGCCGTTGGATCGCGCAGTATTACATCGCTCCGATCGGCGAAGTGTTCCGCACCATGCTTCCGCTCGGAGCTGAAGTAAAACGCGCGCGTTCATACCGCATCGCTGACGCTGGACTCGAAGCGTTACATCAGACCGCCACTCGCGGATCTTCGCTCCGTTCGCGCAAGAATCCAGAAGAGCAGATGGAAGAAATGGCCGTGCTTAGCTATCTCGCCGATCGCGAAGATGTCATGGAGCAGACTCTCCGCGCGGCTACAAAAGCAGGACGCCGTCTTCTGGATTCGCTGGTCGCTAAAAAGTGGATTACGCGAGAAGATGTCTCTGCGGTTCGCGATGCGCGACGCACAGTCGAGTTTGTCGAGTTGGGCGAGATCTCGGGAAAACTGAACGGTCCTCAACAGAAGATTGTCGAAGCACTTCAGGCCAACGGCGGTCGCGCGCGCATCGACGCGCTCCGCGAACTCGGGCTTTCGCGGAGTTCGCTGGAGACGTTGCGAAAGCGGAGTGTTGTTCGAGTCATAGAAGAGCCAGCTGACTTCCACGTCTCACGCCTGAACTCGCGTCATGTGCTCGCCGATCTCACCTTCAATCCGGCGCAAGCGGACGCGCTCAAGCAGATCGAGTCGGCTGCATTGAGCCAGCAGTTCTCCGTCTCGCTGTTGCATGGAGTCACGGGATCGGGCAAGACCGCGGTCTACTTGGCGGCAATGCAGTCGGTGCTCGCAGTCGGGAAGTCGGCGATCATGCTCGTTCCGGAAATCGGACTCACGCCCGCAGCCGCTGCCCATTTGCACGAGACGTTCGGTTCGGAGGTTGCGATTCTCCACTCGGCGCTCACCGACGATGAGCGTGCGGAACAGTGGCATCGCATTCGCCGTGGTGAAGCGCGCGTGGTGGTCGGCACTCGATCGGCGGTCTTCGCGCCCGTCAGCGATCTGGCTCTGATCGTGGTCGACGAGGAGCACGATCTCTCCTACAAACAGGAAGAAACGCCTCGTTATCACGCGAGGGATGTTGCGGTCATGCGAGCCAAGCTGTCGAATGCTGCGATCGTCCTCGGATCGGCTACTCCGTCGCTTGAGTCGTTTCACAATGCTGGGCGTAAATACCGCCTGATCGAAATGCCCGATCGTGTGCAGGAGCGTCCGCTGCCTGAGGTCGATATCCTCGACATGCGCGAGGAATTCCGCGAGACCGGTAACGAACCTGTGGTCTCGCGCAAACTCGCGGAGGAGATTAAAGAGCGGCTGGAACGCCAAGAACAGGTATTGGTGCTACTGAATCGCCGTGGCTACGCGCCCGTGGTCTTATGTCGCACTTGCGGCGAAGTGATGCAGTGCGAGAACTGCGACATCTCTCTCACTCATCACAAAGGTGAGCGGAAGATGCAGTGTCACTACTGCGGTTACATCGCCCGCGTGCCAGACAAATGTCCCAGCTGCGGCAGCGAGTACGTTTACTTTCTCGGCGCGGGATCCGAGAAGCTGGAAGAGTTGCTTCACGGCATGTTCCCCACCGCCCGCATTGCCCGCCTGGACCGCGATACGGTTCGGGGCCACTCTGATTTCGAGCGCGTGCTGCATGCTCTCAATGCCGGCGAATTGGACATTGTGGTCGGCACGCAGATGATCGCAAAAGGACACGACATTCACGGAGTCACGCTCGTGGGCGTCGTCGGAGCTGATGCGGCTTTGAAGTTTCCCGATTTTCGCGCGGCCGAGCGTACCTTTCAACTGCTCACGCAAGTCGCCGGTCGCGCCGGTCGCGGCAGCACTCCGGGCAAAGTGGTCCTGCAGACTTTCTTCCCAGACCATTACGCCGTGCAATTCGCAGCGAAGCACGACTACCACGGGTTCGCTCAGAAGGAACTTCGGTTTCGCAATTGGATGAAATATCCGCCCTTCAGCTCAGTAGCGAATGTGCTGATTCGCAGCGATCACCTGGACGATGCTCTCCGGTACGCGGGAGATATCGGCGAGTGGTTCAAGCGTGAGGAGCCGCCCGGAATCAAAGTGCTGGGACCGGCGCCCGCACCGGTGCTCCGGCTCAAACGAGATTATCGCTATCACTTTGTGTTGAAGTCCGCGAGTCGTGAGAAGCTCAATGCAGGAATTCGAGCGATGCTCGCGTATGCGGCGGATAAGAAGATCCCTCGTGCGAACCTGATTGTAGATATCGATCCGCAATCGCTGATGTAGCGGGGCAGTCGAGGTCGACTGCCCCACGCAGTCAAACTGGTTGCGCTGTGGTCACGCTGACATTAGCCTACTTTTCGCGTCTGAGTTGTGGTGGATGCGTAGTTGGACCAGCTGTTCTTCTCCATTGGCACCGCTGACTTCACTTCCTGGCTGCGCATTTTTCCAAGTTGGGCGTTCTTTTGCTTTACATCATCTAACGTGTGCTTGCTTCCGGTAACCGGCATCTCGGTGAGACCTTTGGTCTGCTCGACAACCTGGAGAGGATTGTCGATGAGCTGCCACTGTTCACCCTGGCCCCACGGACCTTGCCCCTGGTTCCATGGACCGCGTGCTCCTGCGGTATCGGACATTTTGAAATAGGCATGCGTGAAGCGCGGATTTCCTTGCAACACTCCGGGCGGGAAGTTCGGCTGAATCGTGCCCAGCGCAGCCGTAAACATCTGGAAGTGTGCGATCTCGCGAGTCATCAGGAAATCGAGCGTGCGCAGCACTTCAGGATCATCGGTGAACTGCATCAGGTACTCATAAACGATCTTTGCTCGAGATTCGGCGGCGATATCGGATCGCAAGTCGACGGTCAAGTCGCCATTGGCATTCACATAATTACCATTCCAGGGTTCTCCAACACTATTGGTCACCGCAGGTCCGCCGCCGGTAAGAACCAGGAAGGCCGGACTGGTTGCAGCTTCGTGAATCAGCTCTTCACGCTCCGTCTTGTTTTTCAGAATGTTAGTCAGAACAGTTTTCTCCGCCGCATTCTTCAACTCGCCATTGATTCCCTCGAGCAGCATGGTGATGGTGGCGCCCACGATTTCCAGGTGGCTAAATTCTTCGGTGGCAATATCCATGAGTAGATCGTATTTATCGGGATAAGCCTGGCGGCACAGAAATGACTGCGTAAAGTACTGCATCGCGGCTTTCAGTTCTCCATTGCCGCCGCCGAACTGTTCCAGCAGCAACTTGGCAAACGCGGGATCCGGAGCGGAAACACGAGCGTCGAATTGTAGTTCCTTTACATGATGGAACATGTACTTCTCCTTAGACTGTAGGTGAAGGGATGTCTTGGTCTTTGGTGGGATGTCATCAATCGTTCCGAGGTTGGGCTTATGAGTGGGGCTTCGACGCAAAGCGTGGAATGCTACACTCGGAGAAATTGAATCATGTGGGGAATTTCGAATGAAATGGCGGGGAATCTCGGAAAGCGAGACGGAACATTCGGCGAATACGCTGCGAGAAGAACTTGCTGAACGCAAGCGTCTGATGCAGCTCTATGTGCCAGCCGAAACTCGCGCCATCAACGAACGCGCTATTGAAGAGCTGCGAAGCACTGGCATCGCAGAGCGCGCGCTCAGAGTTCGCGATCAGGCACCCGCATTCACTCTGCCCGATCAAAACGGAAACCCGGTCAGCTCAGCGGAACTACTGGTGAAGGGACCGCTGGTGGTCGCGTTCCTCCGCGGACGCTGGTGTCCGTTCTGTTGCGGGGAGGCCGAGGCCTTGAATCGTACGCTTCCCCAGTTCGAGAGCGCCCGAGCTTCGCTGGTCGCCATCTCGCCGCAATCCGTGAACCAGGCCTACTTCATGCACGATCAGCACAAGCTGCGATTCCCGCTTCTGGTGGATGAAGGCAACAGAGTCGCACGGCAATTCGGAATTGTTTACCGCGTCCCCGAGTACCAGGAGAACCTATTCTCCAGCGTATTCATCAATCTGCCGCACATTAACGGGGATTCCAGCTGGGAATTGCCTCTGCCTGCGACCTATGTAGTCGGCCGCGACGGAAAAGTGCAGTATGCGTGGATTCATGTCGACTACACGGGGAGAGCCGAGCCTTCCGAGGTATTGAGCGCCATTCGGGCTGGGGTAGCTGGTAGCTAGTAGCACTTGCATTTCTGTCCAGCGCTACCAGCTACCGACAACTAGCTACCCTCTTTTTCGAAATTACGTGCAGCGAGTTCTGTTACCAGTACTTCAACGACATCTTGTCGACCCAGATCGAATAGTTATCCTGCTTCTCGTCTCCATCCAGTTGGACCGCGGCATTCATCTCGAAAGAATTGACGTTTGCAGGCGGATATTCCTGGTTGATCATCTGCGTGTTTCCGTTCATCGACGCCGAAACAAAGTGCGTCATGCCTGTGGGCGTGCGGTAAAACTCGAGCGTCACGTGATTCCACGCGTAGCTGTTTACCTTGCACGGATACCCCGTGTGTTGCCACTGGTCTATGACAGCATTGGAAACCTGCCAGGTACCGGCGTAGCGCCCGCGGGAATCGCATTCCGTGAGGAAGTAGTTCTTCTTGCCGTCGCGCGAGTAGAAAACGTCAAACTCGAGTCCCTGGGCCACGGTCGCGTCTTTGATGTAGAAGTCGAAGTCGAGAACGAAGTGAGTGGCTGTCGCGCTCCCCGGCAGGCGCTCAAAGAACAGTGCATTCGCGTAGGGAGTTTTGCTGGTTCCACCAAGCCAGAACTGCGCGGCTTTACCATCCAGAGAAGGATTAGCGATCCCCTGGGTCATTCCGAAGGGGACGGTAGCTCCATTGCCGCCTGGGCCGGCGCATGAGCCGCACCATGACCATCCGCTCATGGCCTGAATGTCATAGTACGCAGGATCGGTCGATGGAGGAGGAGGCGGCGGGGGAGTAAAAGACGTTCCACCATTCTGCACACTGACCGTCAATATCTGCTGGAAGTAGTGGCCCGTAGTATCCCAAGCCTTCATATATACGGAATGATTCCCTGATGCCAAAGTCAAATACGTGTCCAGGTGGTTGGCGGCGATCTTGTACAAGTCTTTGCTATCGACGTTGATGGTCATCGCGCCCACGGGTGAGTAGGGAGAACTCGCCGAGGCCACGAAGTGCACCGACGCCGCCGATGTCGATCCATTGATGGGGCTGCTAACCGCAACCCCGCTCGCACTGCTTGACGGAGTATTGTTCTGCACGTTCACCGTGAGCACTTGCTGGAAGTAATGATTCTGGTTGTCCCAAGCCTTCATGTACACCGAGTGGCTGCCACTCGAGAGCGTCAGATACGTGTCCAGATGATTGGCCGCGATCTTGTACATGTCCTTGCTGTCGATGTTGATCGTCATCGCTGCGATAGGGCTATATGGAGAACTGGCGGAAGCAACAAAGTGTACGGAAGGCGGTGACGATGCGCCATTCAGGGGAGCAGTTGTACTTACGTCGGCGAGCGATATAGAGGAAGCGATGGCGGATAGGACGGCTAAGCAAAGGATCTTTTTCAGCAATGATGTGCCTCCTGGTTCGAGTTAAGACGACGAAGGTGCGGCTGAACGCATCGAACCGGCTTCGTAATGAGCGCGCAACAAAGTGAAGGCAGAGTAGCCGTGGATCTCCTTTGATTCCAAAGGAAAAATAGCCCTAAAAGGTATGTACCTTAGTGAGAGGTAAGTAGCAGAACGTAGTACTCTGCGGCCCTGAGTACTGAGACGTAACATTACGAAACAGAGTTATGTAACAAAAGCACACGTTCAGTCTTTGCGGGGTAGTTCGAGTCCGAGGAACGACATGACGCTTTGCAGATCTTTCCACGCTTCTACCTTCTGGCGAGGATCGCGCAATAGATATGCCGGGTGATATGTCACAAATAGTGTCGTCCCGCGAAAATCGTACGAGCGCTTGCGGAGGTTGTTCATCGAATCGGCAACGCCAAGCAGTGTCTTGGCCGCGACTGCGCCGAGGGCCACAATCGCCTTAGGCCGAATTACGTCAATCTGCCGCATCAGGAACGGCGAGCAGGTATCGCATTCATCTTTTTCCGGCGTGCGATTTCCCGGCGGACGGCACTTCACCACATTGGCAATGTAAACCTGCTCGCGCTTCAGTCCCATCGCTTCAATCATCTTGTTCAGCAGTTGGCCCGCACGTCCCACGAACGGTTCGCCCTGCTCATCTTCGTCAGCGCCCGGCCCTTCGCCGATGAACATGAGTTCTGCACGCGGATTCCCGACTCCGAATACGATCTGCTTTCGACCCTGCTTATGCAATCGGCAACGGGTGCACTCGCCAAGATTCTCGCGAATCTGGCGAAGAGCGATGATGGGATCGTCGGCTTCTGCTTTATGTTTAGGAATGGTGATCGTCTCTTCTGGGATTTCTTGCAGCGCCGAAGCACGTTCGGGATTGGCTGATCCAATGTCACGACGATAGAAGTCGTAGATTCCCATATCGCGGTAATAGCGGATTCGCGATGCCAAAGCTTGTTTGGTTTCAGGATCGAGGGTTCGAGCCATGGGCAGGAATTGTCTTCATATCGTCGGCTTGATACCGGCGAATTCCTATGATCTCACCTTTGCCGGACGCAGCTCTCGGATTTTGCGTACGGTATCGAGAATTTTCTGGGCGACATCCCACTTGGTGGCTGCCGGAACATCCAGCACTTCCGTAGGCGTGATGATGGTCACGGCGTTTCGGTCGGAATCAAAGCCGACTCCGGGCTGCGAAACGTCATTCGCAACGATTGCATCCAGTCCCTTCGCGAGCAATTTCTGGCGCGCATTCTCCAGCACGTTTTCCGTTTCTGCGGCAAAACCGATCACGAGTTGTCCTTCTTTACGATCGCCCAGTTCGGCAGCAATGTCGGAGGTCGGCACAAGTTCAAGCGCAAACTCGGCGTGCCGCTTCATCTTCTGCGCAGCAACGCGCTTCGGGCGATAATCGGCGACAGCTGCGGCCTTGATAATCACGGTTGCTTCGCCGCGACGGGACATGACCGCGTCGTGCATCTCGGACGCGGTTTCGACCTTCAGGACTTCGGCTCCCGCGGGTGATTGCAACGCAACGGGACCGGAAACCAGGATAACTTTTGCTCCGCGACGCACTGCGGCTTCCGCCAGGGCATAACCCATTTTGCCGCTGGACCGATTGGTTAGATAGCGAACCGGATCGATCGGTTCGCGTGTAGGTCCGGCAGTGATCAGCACAGTCTCGCCTGCAAGATCCTGCCCGAGGTTCAGTACTTTCAGCACCGCGTTCACGATAGTTTCGTTCGCCGCAAGCCTGCCCGCGCCCGTCATCCCGCATGCGAGATAGCCGGAGTCAGGGTTAACGACAGTAACACCGCGTTTGCGCAGGATCTCCAGATTCGCTTGCGTGGCCGGATGCTCCCACATGTTCACGTTCATGGCAGGAGCCACAATTACGGGAGCGGTCGTCGCGAGATAAAGGGTGGTGAGAAAGTCGTCAGCGAGTCCATGCGCGAACTTCGCGAGGACATCCGCCGTAGCGGGAGCTACCAGCAGAGCATCAATGCCCTGCGCGACCGCAATGTGCTCGACTGCGGAATCGACGTTGGGCTGTTCGCCACCGGACTCGAACAGACCGGTGATGACCTTTTCGCCAGAAAGGGCTGCGAACGTCAGCGGCCGCACGAATTCCTGCGCGGCACGCGTCATTACCACCTGCACACGCAGACCGCGATCCTGCAGCAGACGAACGATCTCCGCCGCTTTGTACGCCGCGATGCCACCGCTAACGCCGAGTGCAATTTTCATGATGGTCGCGCTCCCCCGAATACCGGACCCGGAAATGATGTATCAGCTTCCAGGCGGGGGGAGTCGCCTTTGCGTATTAGACGCGCGAAGGGGCCCACTCGACTCCGAGCCCCCAATGCGATTGGAACCTAGCTGGCTGCGCCTTTCTCGAAGAACTCGGTCGCCTGCTCCGCCGCGGTCTTTTCGGGGTGGATAATCATCCACTTGATCTTTCCAGCGCGAATCTCTTCCTGCGCCACTTTGCAAGGCTTACGCGTGTTTGTCTCGATGACCGGACGGGCTCCAGACTGCAATTGGCGAGCGCGGCGCGCTGCCACAAGAATGTACCTGTAGTTACTGTCAAAACCTTCAATCAACTTCATGAGCCATCACCTGAAAGAAAAAAGAAACGGAAAAAAGGTTTACCCGCGAATACGTTGTTCGCGGCTAATTCGGCACCGCCGAAAGTCCAAACGAAGCCAGGATCTGTTGAGCCCGCTCCTGCACATTGGCACGGCGGCACTCATTTGCTGCTTTGGCCTGAACCAGGGAATCAGCGCTGCTTTCGCCGGGATCACGCTGACGGTTACGCTCGGCCTGTACAATCGCCTTCAACTTGTCGACTGACTGGTTGAAGTCGTCGTTCACTAAAATATAGTCATAACCGGGATAATTCTCAATCTCACGACCCGCCTCCGCCAGCCGCCGGTTGATGACCTCGCTGTCCGTCATCTGTTCCGCCGTGCTGCGCGCACGCAAACGCCGTTCCAGTTCATCCCTGGATGGTGGCAAAATAAAAATGCTTTTTGAGTCCTTGAGGCGCTCTTTCACCTGCTTGGCCCCCTGCACATCGATGTCGAGCACAAGGTCTTTGCCACGTCTTTGGGCGTCTTCCAGGAACTTTCGGGCAGTCCCGTAATAGTTGCCGAACACATCGGCGTATTCCAAAAACTCATTGTTGGCGATCATCTTCTCGAATTGATCGCGCGAGACGAAGAAGTATTCCCGTCCCGTTTGCTCGCTGCCGCGCGGCTTACGAGTCGTGTAGGAGACTGAGAATTCCAGGTCAGGCACGTATTTCAGCAACTCGTTGGTCAGCGAGGTTTTCCCTGATCCCGACGGAGCCGAAATGATAAACACGATTCCGGTCATTCGATGTTTTGCACCTGTTCGCGCAGCTTCTCCAATTCCGCTTTCATGGCCAGGCCATGCTCAGTGATTTTCAAAGCTTCGCCCGAAACCCCCGACGTCTTCGAAAGCAGCGTATTGGCTTCGCGACCCATCTCTTGAAGCAGGAAATCCATCTTCTTCCCCGCTTCTTTGCCCCCTGCAATCAGGTCCAGGAAGTGCTGGATGTGCGTCTGCATGCGCACGACCTCTTCCTGGATATCGCTGCGTTCGGCCATAACAGCGGCTTCCTGCATTATGCGCTCAGGAGCCACCTGTGCTCCGGTCAACTCCTGCAACCGCCCTTGCAGCTTCTCCATGTAGGCTTGCAGGACGACGGATCTCGTCTTGTCGATCTCTGCCGTCGCGGTCCTCAGCTTTTCGATGCGTTCGCGAAGTTCGCGCTCGATCGCTTTTCCTTCTTCTCCACGCATCTGATCCAGGCGGCTGATCGCCTCTTCGAGCTTGGAAAGCGCCAGTTTCTCGAGGGCTTCGTCTTCCAGGCCGGAACCGCCCTCGAGCGCACCGGGAAGCTTCAAGATCGCGTTCAAATCAGGTTCTGAGCTCACCCGGAATTCATCCGCTGCCGCACGGAAAGCCGCCAGATAGCCGGCTACAAGTTGCCGGTTCAAAGCAATGCCGTCGCTGCCTCCGCGTTCGAACGACAGCGTCAACTCGACGTGCCCGCGGGCAATCCGGTCTTTCAGCAGACGCCTCATCTTCATCTCCAGGCCGTCCGTTTCCGACGGCATACGCATGTGGAGATCGAGGAAACGATGGTTCACCGATTTCAGGGAAAGCGTAAATCCCAAGTGATCGTTCACCTGTGCCTTCACCTGCGCGAAACCCGTCATGGATCGAATGGACATGAATTAAGTTGTCAGTTGTCGTTAAGGACACTCACCTTCGGCGATTCGAAATCCGCAAATTGCAGCTCATACAAGCGCCGATAAGTTCCCAGCCTGTTCATCAGATCCTCGTGGGTGCCCGAGTCCGCAATGGAGCCGCCTTCGAGCACCACGATGCGATCGGCGCGCCGCACCGTTGAGAGCCGGTGCGCGATCACGATTACCGTACGCCCTGCCATCAGATTTTGCAGTGCTGACTGAACCAAAGCCTCGGACTCGGAGTCCAGCGCTGAGGTCGCTTCGTCCAGAATCAATACCGGAGCATTCTTCAGGATGGCTCGTGCGATGGCGATGCGCTGCTTCTGACCGCCGGACAGGCGAATCCCCTTTTCGCCGATCACCGTGTCATAGCCTTCCGGCAACTCGCGAATAAACCCATCTGCGAGCGCAGCCACAGCAGCTTCTACGACCTTCGCTTGGGGGACGTGCGGCTGGCCATAAGCAATGTTGTTGCGAACCGTGTCGTTGAACAGGATCGTGTCCTGCGTGACGACGGCAATCTGCGTGCGCAAAGAAGCCAGGGTCACATCACGCACGTCCTGACCATCAATCGCGATCCTGCCGCCGGTCACGTCGAAGAATCGCGGGATCAGGTGAGCGAGAGTACTCTTGCCGGCGCCGCTCGATCCGACAATGGCCACCACCTCGCCGCGCTTCACTTCCAGCGAAATGCCGTGCAAAACCTCGCGCGCATTCTCTTCGTCGTTGTAGCAGAAACTGACATTCTCAAATCGGACGGAATCGTGAAACGCAGGCAGAGGCTTAGCCTTAGGCTTTTCCTTGACCACATCTTCCTGGTCCATGAACTCGAAAATGGAAGTGGAAGCGCCTAACGCCTGCTGGAAATTGTTATTGAAGAGAGCGAATTTCCGCACCGGTTCGTAGAGCTTGAAAACAGCAAAGAGGAAAGCGACAAACGTTCCAGCGGTAAAGATACCCGTTTTAATGTAATCGCGGCCCAGCAAGAGGAGCATCGCCATGGCGATGGCTCCGAAGGTGTCCATCAGCGGCGAACTCAGCGCAGCGACCCGTACTGAACGCATGTTCGCACGGAAGAGCCGCCTGGCAGCTCCGCGGAACCGGATCGCTTCCCACATCTCCATGCCGAAGGCCTTAACGATGCGATTGCCGGTGATGGTCTCATGCAGGATGTTCTGAATCTCGCTCAGCTTATCCTGGCCGTGCCGAGTCGTTGAGCGCACTCTGCGCCCGATCCGGCGGGCGGACATCAGAATCACCGGCACGAACAGCAACAGCACCCAGGCCGCGCGATGTCCAAGCACAATTACCGTCGCGACCATGAAAACCAGGGTGAAGAATTGCTGCAGGAATTCGGCGAGCACCTGCGACATCGCAAACTGAATTTTCTCGACATCATTGATCAGCGTTGAAAGAAGGGTTCCGGTGGAGTGCTTCTGGAAGAAGGCCGCCGAACGGCGCAGAATGCTGTTATAAAGCCGGTCACGCAGATCGGTGATCATGCCGAACCCGGCGTAGTTCACCAGGTAGGTGCCGGTATAGTCAAAAACGCCTTTCAGCATGGTGCTGACCACCAGCGCGAACGCCACCATGGTCCAGGCATTCTTGAAGTGTTGCGGAACCAATTGCTGCAGAAATACGGTGCGGTGCGAAATCGGAAGATTGAATAGGACGATGTCGTTGGATTGCGACGCCGGATGCAGCACGCGATCGAGCATCGGGCCAATGAGCACGATGCGAAACGCCTCGAGCAAGCCGACGGCGGCCATCAGAAACACCGACACGATCACCTGCGCCCAATACGGTGCTACATAGCGCAGCAATCGTCCTAGTTGGCGCATGCCGGATGGCTCCCGAGCGGGCGGGACAAACACGGGGCTAAGCTGGGCCCGCCGCCGCGATGCAAGAAGATACCCTGAATCGCGGGCAAAATGAAATGTAGAGGCAGCAACTCCTCAATTTTACAGGATTACTGATTAGGATGGGCGAATC
>CAZBCQ010000087.1:15206-17117 GCA_964490255.1 uncultured Terriglobales bacterium
GTGAGATAGCTCTTGCCCTCCTTCACGTAATGGGGCAGCAGAAAAGTAAGCAGGTCTGAAATCCTGTTCAGCGACTCCTGCGTCTGCGGGAAAGAACGTATGTACTTGGCCACCTTGGGATGCCGTCCCGTGAGCGGCCGGAACTCGGGAATGAAGTGCGGATTCGGCAGAAAGCGGACGTCGAATACGAGATCAGCATCCTCGGGCACGCCTTCACGGAAACCGAAACTCACGACCGAGACCATTATGTTGTTCGTTTTCGATTCCTGCCGGAAGCGCTGGCTGATATACGACCGCAGCTCGTGCACATTGAATTTCGAGGTGTCGATCAGCTCGTCGGCGATCGTCGAAATCGGCCCCAGTCGCTTGCGTTCGGCCTTCAAGGAAGCTCGCACCGGCGAATGCGATCCCAGCGGGTGCGGGCGTCGTGTCTCGCTATAACGCCGCATGATCACTTCATCATTGGCTTCCAGGTACAGCACCTTGGCGGGAATGATCTTTTTGACAGCTTTCAGGATAACGGGCAATTTGTCGAGCCGCGCGCCTTCGCGAACGTCTACGACCAGGGCGGCGCGATGCGTTTCCGGCGACTGGCTGACCAGCTCGGCGAAGCTGGGGATCAGATCAACCGGCATGTTGTCGACGCAGTAATAGCCGAGATCTTCGAAGACTTTCAACACCGACGCCTTGCCGGAGCCGCTCATCCCGGTGATGATCACCAGTTCCGTGCCAGCGCGGGGCTTGCGAACCTGAACGCGCTCGTGGGCATCTCGTTTCGGCCCCTTGCGCCGACGTGGTTTCAATGCAGGTTTGCTAGAGGCCATCCTGCGCGCATCCTACAGCAGACTGGCCTCAGTCGGAAAGTTTGCTGTAGGGCACAGTGGCGGAACAGCTGCCACCGTTCACGTCGCGCAGCCCCGAGCATCGCTGCTCCTCAGCTGATTATTTTCCTGCCATCTGCTCAGGAACTTCCAATGGCACGTCGACCGTGCCAATCTGCTGCGTCGTACGGTCCATCACTCCGAGGCGCAGGTTATAGGTGCCCGGCTTCAGTTCCAATTCCTGATTTGCAGGCAATCCTTGCTTCATTACGGCTTCGTATGCAGCCATGGGAATTGCACCATCCAAAGTATCGGAGGCGTGGGCGACTTCCTTACCATCTTTGTCGAAAGCGACCGCCATGCAGTCAACGACTACATGCTTCTTGTTCTCGGGAAGATCGGAAAACGTCACATTGTTCGGGCTGATGATGTAGTTGATCTTGACTGTCTTCTTCTTCGCCTTCGGGGGCTCGACCGACGCCATTACATAGAGCATCGTCGCCGGAGGCATTCCTGGCTGCAAGGCGCCTTGTAGAGCTGCTGTCCCTTCGGCTTGAGTCGTCTTCTGGGGAATTGCGTAATACCCGCGACGGTAGCTGAGAGTGACGTTTGGCCGATCAAGCTTTAGTTCGATCTTGTGGTACGGCTCGCCTTTCTCCTTTTGCTCGGGAGGCGTATAGGCGATGGTGTAGTACGTCGAGCCATCGTCCATAGCCTTCTTCATGGCACCAGCAAGATTGTTAGTTCCCACAAATGCACGTCCGCCAGTCTGGAAGGCAATCTCAGTCATGGGAACCTTTTCATTGAATAGCTGACCCGAATGTTGATTGAGGGTATTTCCGTATGTCCCAGAACCCGGACCCACATAGTTGCTCAATTGCGCGGTGCTCAAGGTCATGTCGATGCCAGTGTTCTGCAGCCCTCGTACATCGATCGGGTACACGGCCACACGCGAACTCGCAAGCAAAGACGATGCCATCTTCACCCCGTTCACGAAGTCCACCGAATTTCTCCAGGGATCGCCACCAACGAGATCCTGCTCCGGTTCGATTTGGAATGGGAAGCTTCCGGACAGCCAGATCAGATTCTT
>CAZBCQ010000088.1:0-14546 GCA_964490255.1 uncultured Terriglobales bacterium
TGAAGTTCGGCGAAGTCAGCAAGGGTCACCGCAAGGTGTACGTCACGGCTGACAACGGCACCGAGAAGGAATACCAGGTGCCGCGTGGCTCGCACATCAACGTGCAGGAAGGCGAGCGCGTGAAGGCTGGCGAACCGTTGATGGATGGTCCGCTGAACCCGCACGACATCCTCGCCGTGCTTGGCGAAAAGGAACTGCAGGGATACCTGGTGAACGAAATCCAGGAAGTCTATCGTCTGCAGGGCGTGAACATCAGCGACAAGCACATCGAAGTGATTGTGCGCCAGATGATGCGCTGGGTGAAGGTCGAAGACGTGGGCGATACGCAGTTCCTGCTGGAACAGCAGATCGACAAGTTCCGCTTCCGCGAGGAAAACGAACGCGCGATCAAGCAGGGTGGACGCCCGGCAACCGGCCGTCCGTTGTTGCTCGGTATCACCAAGGCTTCGCTCTCGACCGATTCGTTCATCTCGGCCGCTTCGTTCCAGGAGACCACGCGTGTCCTGACCGAGGCAGCCATTCAGGGAGCGGTGGATCACCTCCGCGGCCTGAAGGAGAACGTCATCGTGGGCCGCTTGATCCCGGCAGGCACCGGCATGGAGTACTACCGGAACGTCAAGCTGGCTCCGGAGCTCGAAGAAGCCGCCGCCAAGGTGCAGGAGGAAGTCACGGCTGCCTACGAAGAGGCAGAACGCGCACTGGAACTCATGCGCCAGGAAGGCGAAACGGAAGAGCTGGCAGCGGAATAACAGTTGTCAGTTGCTAGTTGATAGTTGATAGTTGTCAGAAGGGCGATCCGAAAGGGTCGCCCTTTTTGTTTGCGCGCTCATCCTTACTCTTCGACCGCGATGAAGGCGGCTCGCTAAAGTGATTGGGGAAAGAGTTCAGCCCATTAATTTCCTTAGTGTCAGCTCAGTGCGCTGCACCCGGAGAAGTAATGGTCCCGTGGAACGAACCGGATGTGAAACCAGTTGCCTGGTTTACGGATCGATCGAGAGAGAAACTCCCTTGGGCTCCGGCGAATCGGCCAGTACCACCCGTAATTGTGTAAATTTCTGTGATGATCGCAAAACCAGGTGTGGACACCAGGTCAGCCGATCCCCTGTTTGTCAAATAGATGTTGTCTCCATTGGCCGCGACCAATTGACCAACCCCTGTTCCGGAGGCGGTCCTGAGGTCTATCGTCTCTTGATAGGTTAATGAGAGTTTACCGACAACGGTGGCAATTCCTGTACAACTCCCGTTGGCGGCGATAATCGGAAACTCCCCGCTGTGGGTCTCTTGTCCTTGTATGGCGCCGTTGAAGGGTATCAGGTTCTGTGCCGCCGCCGGTATGGCAAGCGCCACTGCTAGAATCAGCGCTGCTGCTATCGGCGGATAGATTCTGGACCTCATCGTGCTGTTCATATGTGCCTTTCTTTTAGCTAACATTCCGAACGGTTCAGCAATTTGAAACTCTGGTTATTCGTCGCAAATATTCTAGAAACGCATTCGCGCACCCTTGCCGGTACGTTGCCCCGGTTGAGTCCGTAAACTTGATCGCCGCCACAGCGCTCCACTGGTCCGACTGATCATCGTAAGTAATGGTCTGCTCAATGATCTGCTGGCCTGCGTCAAAACCTGGGTTGTGGGTAATTGGGTGCTCCTTTTACTCTTGTGCGACGGATCGGCTCGCCGGGATCAGGGGAAGGCGCTCATTTTGCTCGAACCGATCCGACTGGCTTTGGATTTGACTTATTTATCTCTTCGTCAGCTTTCGCCGTGGGGAGGTGCCGAAGCGTGCGTTTTAATAGCGTGTTGGCCGCTGCCGCGTCAATGGACCAGCCCTAAACCGTTCCTGACTTCACAAGCGACGGTTTGCGAAGGAGTTATTGATTCTCGTGAACTGAATTTCTGAGATAGAATCGTGATCCCTCGGGTGAGATTAATGGCTGCACCCTCCAGTTCCCGACGCCGGGTTCGCTCCGGACTGTTCGAAGTTGATCTGGATTCTCGTGAAATTTACAAAAGTGGTCGCCGAGTGCCTTTGCAGGATCAGCCGTTTCAAGTTCTGGCCATTCTGCTGGAACGGCCCGGTGAAGTGATCACACGCGAAGAGTTGCAGGCGAGACTCTGGCCGGCCGATTCTTTCGTCGGCCTCGACGAAGGCATCAACACTGCCATCCGAAAACTGCGCGTGGCTTTCGGCGACTCAGCGGAAAATCCACGGTTTATCGAAACCATTCCACGCCGTGGATATCGCTTTGTTGCCCCTGTCATTGTCTCCAATGGACTCGCGTCCTCATCCGAAAGCACCGCCACGACTGATGAGTTGCCGGCAACCGCTCTTCGCCCAACTCCCGTCAATCGCAGCATTGTAGTTCCTAAAGAAGTTACTCAAGAGACTTCAACGGAGCGTTCGCGTCGTAAGGTTCTTCTGATTGCAACTCTCGCCACTGTTTTTGTAATCGCCATCATGGGAGCGCTGACGCCTTGGAAATGGAGAGCACAGCCTTCTGCACAGGCGAGGGTCGTGCGTTTCGTGCAACTGACTAACGATGGACAGTCCAAGTTGGGGCCGATGGCAACTGACGGCGTTCGTATCTACTTCACGGAGATACTGCCTGGTCAGCTTCGGTCGCTGGCGCAGGTTTCCACCACGGGCGGAGAGGTTGTTCATCTGCGAAGTCATTTGAGAAGGCCTCGGTTGCTTGATCTTTCGCCTGACGGAGCTGACTTACTGCTGGGAAATCAGGAAGAAATCGGAGCCGGCAGTATGACGGCGGATAGTGGCCAGGATTCACTGTGGGTCCAGCCATTGACTGGAGGTTCTCCTAGCCGTGTCGGCTCTGCACTAGTGAATGATGCTGCGTGGGGCGCACACAAAGGCACCATCGTCTACGGAAACGGAGATGGTATCTACCTCGTGAGGCAGGATGGAACTGATGCCCGCAAACTCTTAAGCCAAGCAGGCTCATCTTACTCATTCAGCTTTTCCCCGGACGGCCAAGTTCTGAGATTCAGCCTGCGTGACGCGATCTGGAGTTCGAGTTCCATCATGGAAACGTCAATGCGCGGGAACAGCACGCGCAAAGTCTTCCCGGGCTGCTGCGGGAAATGGACTCCCACCGGATATTTTGTTTTCCAAAGTGAACATGATGGCAGGACCGACCTGTGGGCGTTACCTGGAGGAGGCGGTTTTCTCAGGAAGACCTCGGGCAGCCCTCCATTCCAGCTGACCGCTGGTCCGCTTGAGTTTGAGGCCCCCATTTCGAGCAAGAACGGGAACGAGATTTTCGCGATTGGCAATCTACGCCGAGCCGAAGTCGTACGCTACGACGTACGCAATCGAAAATTTAGTCCTTACTTTGCTGGCATCTCAGCTGAGGGGCTGTCGTTTTCGAAGGATGGCAAATGGATCGCGTACACCTCCTATCCCGATGGCACCTTATGGAAAAGCAGAATTGATGGCAGTGACCGTGTCCAGCTTACATTCCCGCCCATGCGAGTTTTTCTGCCGCATTGGTCGCCGGATGGTCGACAAATCGCCTTTGCCGCTAATTTTCCGGGCCGCCCGTCGAATATCTACCTAACCTCGGCTGAGGGCGGCGCACCGAAGCAGTTGCTTGCCGATGCGGAGGACCGGAACGATGTTAATTGGTCGACGGACGGAAATTCTCTACTGTTTGGCAGCTTTGATATTCCGGACAATCCAATTTGGATCCTTGACCTGAGAACGAGCCAGGCGTCTACATTGCCCGACTCTGCCGGCCTCTTCTCTCCTCGTTGGTCGCCAGATGGACGTTACATTTGCGCGATAACTTCGCAGCGCCCCTTCCGATTGATGCTTTTCGACTTCACCACCCAGCAATGGACGCAGTTGTTTGGTTCCGACATGGGTTATCCAAGCTGGACTCACGATGGACGGTATATCTATTTCGAGCGCAGTCCCGATCATAATCGTTCCGCGGAGATCGACCGGATTCGGCTGAGCGATCGCAAAGTTGAGACCATCGTGGATCTGAAGGATTTGGGACGTTCAGCGACAGGAACTGTGACGGAATGGATTGGTCTTGGTCTCGACGATACCCCGCTAGTGGCGCGGGACATCAGCACTCATGAAATCTATGCGCTGCAATGGGACGCACCTTAGCTGACACACTTCGGAAAAGCCATCCCAAATGCGAGCTAGAGGATAGGTCTCGATATATCCGCATACCGCGCATTATGAAGAGGCCCCGATGCGGTAGGTTGTGAGCGAAGCAATCGCGACCATCTAGCCACCACTCCTGGTCCCCAATACGTATTTGTTTATTACGGAATTCAGAGATAGTTCGCTTCGCTCACTATGACTTCAACGGAGATGACGAATTTGTGCCGTCCTGATCCGTGTCGAGGCTGACCAATCCGTCCCTTCTTTCGCAATTGCCCTTTTCCGTCGCGACTCTGTAAGCTAAAAGCGCTAAACCGTTTAGCCCACTATGCTGCGTTTCTTTGACCTTTTCCGGAAGGCCATCTGGAGTGCTTTCAAGCACGACGCCTTCGGTGTTGCCAAGGGTGCGGCATACTCGTCGATTCTGACCATGTTCCCGGCGCTGATGTTGAGCGCGTCCATCCTCATCTCGTTTGCCAAGACCCAGGCATTTATTCACGATATTTCGAGCGCGGTGGGACGGGTGATGCCTCCGGGCACCGCGTCCACGGCGGAGACATACTTCCAGACAACACACGATCGTCCGATTCGCATTGTGGTGCTTGCTTCCCTCATCACCTTGTGGACCGCTTCGGGCGTGATCATCTCCTGGATGGAGGGATTCCGGAATGCCTACCGGCTCCCGAAAATGTGGGGCGTCATCAAAGAACGCATGATCGCCTTCGGCCTGGTGATCATGGCCGGAATTCCAATGGGTTTCGCGACCGCGCTGGTCGCCTTCGGAAATGAGATCGAGCAGCGGCTCGCGGAAGGGATGATGCTGCAACTGGGCCATGAGGTCGAGCCCTACATCCTGACCTTGTGGACGCTCACGCGCTGGGTCATCGCGGTTCTGACGCTGAACGCGGTGATGGCGCTCATCTACCACCACGCGGTCCCGCGCACACAGCCATGGCACAGCGTCCTGCCCGGGTCAGTCCTGGTGACCGCGCTCTGGTTTCCGGCAACCATCGGTTTTCGGGTGTACGTGCGGCATTTCGCCCAATACAGTTTGTTCTATGGATCGCTGGCGACGGCAGTCGTTTTGCTGGTGTGGTTGTACATAATTTCGATTATTGTTTTGGTAGGGGCTGAGTTCAACGCGATCCTTTATCCGCGAGCAGTGGTCACTGGAGGCAGCTCGGTAGAACGTAAGGTCGCCAGTTAGCTCGCCGAATTGGACTTCTAAGAATTGGGTAGCAATAAGCTGGCGAGCGCTGATCGCAGAGCGCGTGGTATAGGAACACTTTTTACATGGCTACAACGGAATTCAAATCCAGCACTGAGATGGATGTCACCGGCGAGTACCGTCGCCCGGTGGCGGACAGGCGCGCGAAGATCGTTTGCACGCTCGGCCCCGCCAGCAACTCCGAGGAGATGGTGCATGACCTGATGCGCCATGGGATGGATGTGGCTCGTCTGAACTTTTCCCATGGCACGCATGAAGATCACGCGAAAACCATTCAGCGCCTGCGCAAGGTAGCTGCCGCGCAGGATCGTACCATCTGCATTCTGCAGGATCTGCAAGGGCCGAAGCTGCGCACGGGGAAGCTGGCTTCGGGCGCACCGGTGTTGCTCAAACAGGGCGAGAAGATCACGCTGACCGGCCGCCAGGTTCCCGGCGACGCTCGAATGGTCTCCACCACCTTCCCGATCGCCCGTGAAGTGCAGCCTGGTGCGCGCATTCTGCTTTGCGATGGTCTTATCGAGTTGAAGGTTAGGTCGGTGCGCGGCGAGGATGTCGAGTGCGAAATCATTAACGGCGGCATGCTGGGCGAGCACAAGGGAATCAATTTGCCCGGCACTGCGCTCAGCCTCCCGGCAATGACCGATAAGGACTGCAAGGATCTTGAGTTCGGCCTGAAGCATGGCGTCGACGCAATTGCGCTTTCCTTCGTTCGCTCTGCCAGCGACGTGCTGGAGGCCAAGAGGCTGATTCGTAGTCATGGCCATCCGGCACTGGTGATCGCCAAGCTGGAGAAGCCGCAGGCCATCGATAATCTCGAGGAAATTTTCGACGTCGCCGATGGAGTCATGGTCGCGCGTGGCGATCTGGGTGTAGAGGTCGCAGCGGAAAAGGTGCCGATCATTCAGAAGCAGGTGATCCGGCGTGCCTCCGAATGGCGGAAGCCGGTGATTACAGCGACGCAGATGCTGGAATCGATGATCGAAAATCCGCGGCCCACTCGTGCCGAAGCCAGCGATGTTGCCAACGCGATTTTCGACGGCAGCGACGCCGTGATGCTCTCGGCCGAGACCGCCAGCGGCAAGTATCCACGCGAAGCCGTCGACATGATGGCGCGAATCATCGTGGAAGCCGAAGCACACATGCAGGAAAATCCGGTACTGCGACGCCGCGCCGATCGGCGGGCGCTGTCGATCTCCGAGACGGTTTGCGAGTCGGTTGCACATGCAGCCTATGAGTTGGACATGAGCGGAATCGCCGTTTTCACCCAAACCGGCACCACGGCGAGACTGGTTTCCAAGTATCGCCCGCAGTGCCGCATCTTCGGGCTTGCTCTCGAAGACCGTATCTGCAACCAGCTGAACCTGATGTGGGGCGTGCATCCGATTCTGTGGCCGCTCACGCTCACCGCCGAAGACATGCTGTTCGGTGCGGAACGCATTCTGGAAGAGCGCGGCGTCACAAAGCCTGGGCAAGTGATCGGCGTGATTTCTGGAACCACAGGGATGTCTGGCTCGACCAACCTGATGCGGCTGCACGTAGTGGGTTCGGACCGGACTGACTTGCCCACCACGCGGCGGCAGGTGTCACGTCCCAGGTCCAGTGAACGGCGGAAGAAATAAGTCTTTCGGATCTTACCGGAGGGCATTATGCAGGAACGGATTCTGGCAATTGCTATCGTTCGAGCCTACCCGGGCAAGGATGCGGAAGTGCTCGCGGTATTACGCGACCTCTACTCCACCCTGGCGCGCAAGGGCTATAGTCGCGACGAGCTCTATCAGGATGCGAAGGATGAACGGTACTTCAATTTGCGCTATTGGAAGACGGAAGAGTCGCGCCGCCAAGCCTACGACGATCCTGACGTGCAGCGTTGTTGGCTGAAGCTGAGCCAGATCTGCGAAGTCGAACAGGTTTACGAGAAGCTGCACAGATTGACGGAGCACTGGGCTGCAGCCAAACAAGTGTAATCGGCTAGTGTCTCAATTTGCTTCTTTATGTAATCTCCACACCAGGTAAGCCGCACCAGGCAATGCCATCAAGGCTGCGGGGATGGTCGGAACTGTTGTGTTATGTCTCGGTAAGTAACGAAAGGCAAGAAACAGCAGCACGTAGAAGAGAGTGAATTGTAGCGTTCGCTTTATGAGGTTCCTCAGTTTGCCAGAAGGACAATTTCGTCTAGTAACCAGACATGATCCGAATTTCCGGCGGCCATCGCTGGCGTGATTCTCAGTTTTTTTGAATTCTGGCGAAGTTCTATTCAATGAGTGTAGCGCGACTGCCGGTGCGTGTCTGTAATCAGGACGCCATCGATGCGGCGGTCGCGCCCGCGTTTTGTACTATCGGCAGGAAAACAATGAACGTGGTTCCTCGATGGCTCTCCTCGGTGCTGCTGCGCATGCGAATCCATCCATGATGCTTGCGGATGAGTTCCGCCGCAACCCACAGTCCTAGGCCGGTACCAACGTCCTTCTTTGTTGTGAAGAATGGCTCGAAAACTTTGGCCCGGTCTTCCCGCGCGATTCCCGTTCCACTATCAGCAATCGTTATGCGCACGCCGGGGATCTCCCGATTTGTTCCCGCATATACCTCGCGGGTCCGTACCGCGAGACTGCCCCCTACAGGACTGGCATCAATCGCATTCGCGATAAGGTTCGAGAAAATTTGGACAACTTCGCCGGGCACAGCTTCGACTGGCGCCTCGGCCTCGTATTCACGGATTACCTGGATGTTGCGCGACTGCAGGCGTCCGCCGTACACGGACAGGATCTCGTCCAGAAGCTTTTCCAACTTCATGCTGATCGGGCGCGAGGTATCGCGGTAAAAACCCAGTGTCTTTCGCGCGATGTGGGTTACTCGTCCAAGTTGGTTTTCGGCTTCATCCAGCAAATGACGCGTCTCGTCGGGTAGCCGGTCTTCAGACCGCGCTAGATAAATGAGATTGGTGACCGCCTCCAGAGGATTATTGATTTCATGCGCGATGGTCGCTGCAAGACGTCCTGCAGCAGCGAGTTTCTCAGAACGGCGCAGTACCTCTTCCGCCCTGCGCTGATGGGTGATGTCGCGATTGATTTCAACCCAGCCCTGCGGGCGTCCTTGCGCATCGCGTTCCAGCGTCCATCGGCTGGCAACGATGACTCCGGAGCCGTCCTTCGTTGTGTGCTGCAATTCGCCCTGCCATTCGCCATCGCGTAACACGACGCTCTGTATCTCTTCACGAGACATCGGGAATTTGGTTTGGAGCAAATTGCTGACATACTTACCGATCGCTTCCTCCCGCGACCAACCGTAGAGCGTTTCGGCGCCCTGGTTCCAGGAGGTTATGTTTCCTTGCAGATCGAGGATAAGAATCGCATCGTTTGCTAAGTCAAGAGCGCGAGCCTGCGATTGGATCTGCTTTTGCGCATCGTGCCGCGAAGTTACGTCCATGCACATGCCGATCAGCCGTATCGGCTCGCCTTGTTCGTCGTAGACGAATCGCCCCCGTGCGGCAGTCCAGTACCAAAGACCATCAGGGCGGATGGTCCGGTACTCCACGTCATAATCGCGGTGCTGCTGCATTGCCGTCGTCAGTTGCATGACAGTGGCATCACGATCCTCAGGATGGATGGTATTGAGCCAGTCTTCATAATTGCCGTTGAACGAGCCGACAGGAATCCCGTGCATGGCTTCTACTTCTTTGGACCACGTCACCTTTCCTGTCTTGATGTCCCACTGCCAGTCGCCAATATCGGCGGCTTCCTGTGCCAGGAAACGCGCCTTCATCTCGTCCATTTGACGCAGTTCCGCAGCCAGTCCGGCGAGGTGTGTATTCGCCATTTCGAGCTGCTGGTTCGCACTTTCCAATTCCCGCTCTCGCGTGGCAGACAAATCAGCCTCGCGAAGCCTGCGTTGGATCATGGGGACCGTGAACGGGAGAGCTATGGCCGTTGCCAGCGAGGCCGAGGCAGTGATTATTTTCAGGTACGCAGAAAACCAGTAGATCGGCTTCCAGAGCGTGATGGCTTCGACAATGTGAGTGCCGCCGCACGCGATGATGAATGCCCCGAACGCCAGCATCAACCAGTGGAACGGAATGCTTCCATGCGTTCGCCACACCAGGTATCCCAGGGTGAGAGAGATCGAGAAATACGACATGCCGATGATGAGGTCGGTCGTCAGGTGCGTCAGGACGAGGGTGCGGTTACCCAAATAGCAGAACCAATGCGGTAAGTAGTTGGTCTGCTGAACGCTGCGGCCCGCCAAATACCACACCACTCCGCTGCCGATCAGGAACATCAGCGCAAAGAGGATGTATTTTCGTTGTGAGCGCCCCTCGCTCGCAGACAAGCCAAAGTCCATTACCCACCCATGAGAACGCCCCGGCACATAACTAGAGTTCTCTTAGATGCAGAGTAGCGGCTACAGGCGGCCTTTACCGGAAAGATATCAGAATCTACGACCACAAGAATCGCCCGAAGGACTTAGTTCACCCACGGGGGCCGGGATTCGCCATTGTCCTTCTTATCTTTAGGCTCCGGATCGCGGTAATTCCCATATTGGTCAAAATAGCGATCCTTGTCATATTTGCGCATGTAGACTTCGAACTTCTTGCCGGCGCGGCGCCGCTTCCATCGGTAATACGCGTTGCGCACGCCAAATACCTGGTCTTCTACTGCCCCGACAAGGCTCTTGTGGTGCCATAGAAACCGGTACCAGATATATCCGACAACCATTCCGAGCAACAGAACCGTGTAGAAAAGAGCGAAGTGCGACAGCAGCCAGTACGCACCTTCAACCGCTGCGGTGAAGATGACCACGTATTTCGTTGGAATTGGAATCGGCAGCGGAAAGATAAAAATTGGCGTATCGCGAAACAGGAGATAGAACACCATCAGGATGGCATTGGCTGCCGGTCCGGAGCCCAAAACCATTCCCTGAGCGAAGTATCCGGTCAGCGACAGTAGGTAACCGAGAATACCGGCTCCAACAATCGAAATCAGGTACATCTCCACGAAAGCTCGTGATCCGATACGTTCTTCTACGGAAGCTCCGATGAAATAGATACCCAGCATGGAAAGCAGGAAATTCAGCGGATCCTGGTGGAGGAAGCCGTACGTCAGGAACTGCCAGTACAGGTGATGGCTGATGCCTTCTGGCGTCAGGACACCCAGCTGAAAGACCAACTCCGCGAGGCCGCGCTGGAACGCCATTAAGAGCAGCAGGACAACATAAATAACTGCGTTGATCAGGATCAGGTTACGCACGGCCCCGCTGAATCGCGGCATTCCGAGTTGAAAATTGGTGTTCCTTCGCATTGCTTATCTTTCTGGCTTCGGTATCACCGGTAAGCTGTGGTGTCCTTTGCCGTCCACAGCGCGCACTGCGAAGTAGACGTTGTCTTTCGAGCGATCGATCGTAGCCTTGGTTCCATTGGCAACCGGCTCGGCATTTTCCCAGTCGGGAGCCGTAGTGATTCTCCAGATCACTTCATAACTCGATGCCAGACCGCCCGGGGGAGGATTCCAAAGTAAGTTCGAGTCGTTCGTGAGTTGCTTGGTATCGAGGCGCACATCAGCCGGCGGCCCGGGAGCCAATGCCAGTGACGCCAAAGTCGCTGCATTCAGGCGCGCCACATTCGCCACGTAATCATAATCCACGAACTTGGGCAGATCTCCATATTCGATGCCGTTTTCGCGGCGAGGGTTCTGATGCTGGTGGGCAAAGTTTTCCCGGTATTCCGTAAGCCGAACAGCAGCATATCCCTGGTCGTTAAAGGACGAGTGGTCGCCACCCCGCAAATACCGATCCGGCCGGAAGATCATCTTGGAACCGAAACCAGGAAGCAGGTATAGGTGCGAGATTTCCCGTGTGTAGCGGGCCAGTTCGCGAGAAGGCGAGTCGTTTTCCTGACCTAGAGCCCTGATCTGCTTGACTTCATCCAGGGTGGCGTTGGCGGGAATGCCCTCTGAAAACACGCGTACCACGTGAACGTCCTGTCCGGGACTCTTGTCGCCGCCCACGATATCGTTGCTGAGAACAGCTTCGATGTTCCAATTCTGATCGCGTGCCATTTTGGCAAAGTGGCGGCTGCCGTTCAGTCCCTGTTCTTCGCCTGCTACGCTCAGGAAAACAATCGTTGCCGGAAACTTCTTCTGGCTCAGAATGCGCGCGCATTCCAGCACGACGGCCGTACCGCTGCCGTTGTCATTGGCGCCGGGGGCGTCGGCTGCCGCATCCTGTACATTGATGGGGCGCGAATCGTAGTGACCCACAACCATATAGATCCTTCCCGCATTAGCAGGATCTGTGCCCTTCAGTACTGCATAGACGTTCACGATCTCTGTTGGTTGTGGAATGCGGGGCACGGGGCCTTCTGTAAAACTGTCGGTCTTTACCTCGAGGCAGCCGCCACACGCATCCGAATAGCGCTGGAATTCGGAACGGATCCATTCGCGGGCGGCTCCCACACCCCGCCCAGCGGCAATGGCCTCGGGTGTTGCAGGCGAGATGGTCAGGCGAGTGTGGAAACTGACCAGCTTTTCGATCGTGCGGCGAATCCGGTCTGGCGAGATTTGTTTCAACGCGGCTGCAATCTCCGGATCGGGAGCAGCGGTCTGCATGCCGGGCTCAGCGGTTGCAGCCGATAAGGGGTGCGGCGGCGGGTTGGAAGTATGATGAATCGGGTGTTGCTGGGCAAAAACTGCGTTCGGGACAATTGCGAAAAGCATCCCAAGGATCGCCAGGCGCGATTGAATCATCTGTACGTGTTCCCTCATCGAAAGAATTTCTTTGACGTATGAGGCGGAAATTCTAAATATTATTCTGGGTCTTTGGTACTAAGAAGGAGGCAGCAATCGTGGTTACGTGTCCTGTTTGTGAAAGCGATATCGATGTAGATCCGGAAGAAGTAGACGAAGGCGAAATCATCTCATGCCCGGAGTGTGGGACCGATTTTGAGGTGGTTACGACTGAACCGCTGGAGCTTTCGAAGATCGAGGAGGAAGAAGACGACGAGGAAGAGGATGAAGAAAGCGAGGACGGAGACTATTAGCGTGTCCACCACTCATCATCTGGGGCCCAATGCCCGGCGAACGATCAGAAAAGGCACGCTTTTGTCATTCTTCGTGCTAGTTCTCTTTGTTTTTCCTACCGCGATTTTTCCATCCTGGGCTTCTGGCCAAGCTAGCGGGTCCGGTAAGAATGAGGCTAAACCGGATTACGCTCTGATCTCCGGCACCGTCTGGTCTGCAGACGATCGGCCCGCCTATGGCGTTCCCGTCAAGATCCGCCGGTCGGACGACAAGCCAAAGAAGGTCCGCTGGGAACTGATGTCCGATCATTCCGGCGAATTCGCCCAAAGAGTCCCCACGGGGCAGGCGGATTACATCATCTGGGCGGATATAAAAACCAAAAAGGGCCAGCCAAAACCGGAAACCCACGTGCATATTGAGAACGATGAGCGCGTGGACACCAGTCTTCACCTTCCGCAATAATTCAGAAAACCCATCCGGAGCGCTAGAATGTGAGCAGCACGTTCAGGTGTAAATTCCGTCCGGCCTCGGAGGGTTTTCGTGAAATCCGGAAAAGCTGTAGCCCTGCTCGTCTGTGTGCTATGCGTTGTCATTCTTACTGCATCTGCCGAGAAAGATCCCTATGCGAACCTGCGCATCCTGGTAGGACAGGTCATGAATTCGGACACCAGCGCGCCGCTGCCTGACGCGATCGTGTATCTGAAGAACAATTCGACCCAGAGCGTGCATACCTACATCGCCGACAAAGAAGGGAATTACCGGTTCACGAACTTGTCTGCGGACGTCGATTACCAGGTCTACGCCGATTACCGGGGCCACAAGAGCGATCCGAAGACGTTGAGCCAATTCGATTCGCGCAAAAATCCGACAATTAATCTGAAGGTGGATCTTCGACGTTAGCGGCCTGGTGTTGAGCAGTCGTTTTCCGGTTCTTGCGAAAGGAACGCAGCATGAAACTCCTGCTGAACTGGCTCTTGAGCGCGCTGAGCCTGATGATTGTCGCGTATGTCGTTCCCGGGTTTCGCGTGAACGGCTTCTTATCGGCACTGATCGCTGCGGTTGTGATCGGATTGATCAACGCGACGCTCGGGTTCTTCCTGAAGGTAGTCACATTTCCCTTGGCGATTCTCACGCTCGGGATTTTCTGGCTGGTGGTGAATGCCCTGATGTTGCGTTTCGCTACCTGGTTCGTTCCAGGGTTCCGCATAGATACCTTTTGGGACGCCTTCATCGGAGCGATCGTTCTCATGCTCGTGAACCTGGTGCTAAGAAGACTTACGCGCGAACCGGCTCACTAAAAACCGCTGTGATACCGTATTCTTCTGCTGCTCTCTGCGCAGCGATCCACAATGATCATCGGTACGGGCATCGACATTGTTGAGGTCCCACGAGTCGCCGAAGCGATTCAGCGTTTCGGGAAGCGCTTCACGCAGCGCATCTTCACCGAGGCGGAAATTCGATATTGCGAATCGAAAGCCAACTTTGTTGAGCGCTTCGCCGCGCGCTTTGCGGCCAAAGAAGCTGCGCTGAAGGCGATCGGAACTGGCTGGAGAGCGGGAATTGCCTGGCGCGACGTAGAAGTGCAGCGCGCGCCCGGAGGGCGCCCCACCATCGCTTTTACCGGGATGGCCGGTCAGTTTGCGGAACGGCTTGGGATGAAGCGCGCATCGCTCTCCCTGTCGCACACCGCGCAACACGCGATCGCACAAGTGATTCTGGAAGACTAGTACCGTTCACGTTTCCCGAAAGGCCGTTTCAAGTTTCATGTTTCACGTATGTTTCACGTTTGGCCTTCCTTTGTTGTCATCACGAGCGAGCGCCAGCGAGCGAGGGATCTGCAGTTAAGGTTTTGTGTCGCCCGGCTTGCCTGCTCGCGCAAGGCGAAACGGCTTTCGTCAGGAGAACTCAATGGGGCAAACCATGGTCGTGCCGGAAGTCTCGAGTCCGGCGCGGCAAAGCAGTAAAACGATGCTCGCTGGCGTGCTCTTGATGAGCCTGGCCAGCCTGCTTCTCGAACTCTCCCTCACGCGCCTGTTTTCGGTGATCCTGTTTTATCACTTCGCATTTCTGGCGATCTCGATCGCTTTGCTCGGCCTGGGCGCTGGCGGAGTGTTCGCCTATGTCTTCAAGCCACGCCTCTCACAATGGACGATCCCGCAACTTGGCAGCGCGCTCGGCA
>CAZBCQ010000088.1:14646-17020 GCA_964490255.1 uncultured Terriglobales bacterium
TTCAAGCCACGCCTCTCACAATGGACGATCCCGCAACTTGGCAGCGCGCTCGGCATTGCCAGCTCCGTGCTAATGATTGCAGTACTGGAGATCGATCTTCATATTCCCGTCGAACTCCACCTGAACTCCGGCAACCTGCTTCGCCTTACCCTTGTTTATCTGATCTCATCTTTACCGTTCTTCTGCACGGGACTGTTCTTCTCCGCAGTGTTCGCGCGCGAAACCGAACACATCTCGCAACTTTATGCGGCCGATCTGTTCGGCGGAGCCGCAGCGTGTCTGGCGATCGTGCCGCTACTGAATTTTCTCGGTGGTCCCAACACCATTCTGGTAGCCGCGCTTTGCTTCGCTGGCTCCGCGTTGATCTGGGCTGACGCGAAACGTAGTCGCATCATTGCGGGCGTGCTAGCGGGGGCTGTGCTTCTGTTGATCGCCGCCAACTACTCTGGCCGCCTCATTGACATCGTTTATGCCAAAGGAATGCGCCGCGACAAACCCTGGGTTGAATATTCGCGCTGGAACGCCATCTCGCGAATTGAGGTCGACAACACGGGTGGCGCGAAGGTCATCGTCATCGATGCCGACGCCTCCACATACATCATGGCGCTCGATCCGAAGCTTCCATTCGAAGGCAGCGCTTACCAGAAGAACCTCATGTCGGCGGCGCCCTCAGTGGCTAATATCCTGCGCCCGCGCGGTGAGTACGCGATCATCGGGCCCGGCGGCGGAGTCGATGTCTTGCGCGCTATCTCGAACGGCAGCCCCAGCGTGACCGGCATCGAGATCAATCCGATCATCGCCACTCGTATCATGCGCGACCGCTACGCCGATTACTCGTACCACCTGTACGAGCGGCCCGATGTGCACATTCAGGTCAGCGACGGACGTTCATGGGTTCGCAATGCCAACCAGCGGTTCGATGTTCTGCAAATGACGCTCGTGGACACCTGGGCCTCCACTGCAGCAGGCGCATTCGCCCTGAGCGAGAACAATCTGTACACCGTCGAAGCTTTTCGAGAGTATTTCGCCCATCTTCGGCCGGATGGTTTCATCGCGATCACGCGCTGGGAGTTCAGGAATCCGCGTGAAGCGTTGCGCGTGGTTTCACAGGCGATGCGAGCGCTTGGCGGTGGCGACCTTCGCAATCACTTCATCATCGTTTCCGACGGCCCATTGGACGTCGACGGCCGCCCAGTCACTGTTCTGGCCAAGAAGACGCCATTCACGGCTGACGAGGAACTTGCCGTCAGCGCGCACCTGGCACGGTATCCGAACCTGATTCCGCTGTATATGCCTTCGCTGGCCACGACCGCCGGCCCGGAGCCACAGGCCGCGAAGCCGTTTCACGATCTCATCTGGTCGCAGAATCCCGAGCAGTTCGCGGCCAGCTATCTCTATAACGTCGAGCCGGTGTATGACAACGCGCCATTCTTCTTCTTCACTCTGAAACCCAGTCAGTTGCTCGGATTCGGCAGCACCAGCGCCATCGACTGGAAGGTGAACATGGGCGTGCTGGTGTTGCTCATGCTTCTGCTCATCTCGGCGGTCGCGGTGCTCGTGTTCCTCATCTTTCCGCTGCTCGCAGTGAAGGCGCCCTCGGGAAGCCACCGCTGGCTGCCTTTGCTCTACTTTGTGGCGATTGGCCTCGGCTACATTGCGCTCGAAATCACCATGATTCAGCGCCTGGTCCTTTTCCTGGGTCATCCGATCTATGCCATGACGGTCGTGGTCTTCCTGATGCTGCTTTCAAGTGGCGCAGGTAGCTTCGCCTCGCGGCATTGGCTCAAGCAGCCTTCGCAAGTTTGGAAAGCGTTGTTGGCGGTCGTCGCTCTACTTGGCTTGTGTCTGTTCGGACTCGGGGCGTTGCTGCATCACTTTGTCGGATCAACATTCGGCCTCAAACTCGTTTTAAGCGCAGCGATGCTGATCCCTCTGGGCTTTGTCATGGGCATGCCGTTTCCCAGTGGCCTGCGTCTGCTTTGCGAGTCACGGTCTGACGATAATCTCGTCGAATGGGCATGGGCGATGAACGCGGCATCCAGTGTTCTGGGATCGGTGTTAGCGATGACAGTGGCCATCCAGTTTGGCCTGCTGGTGACGCTGGAGGGCGCGGCGATGGCCTATGTCCTCGCGCTTCTGCTATTGCCACGATTGCAGCGCGCCTGAAACGTCATCGAAACGTCATCTCAGTCAGGCTTAGTAAGCTGACTGATCGCATTGCATTTGCTATCATTCGTTTTTTCCACACTTAGGCGACGGGTGGTTACATTGCTTGGGCCCTGCCGTCCTTGTGAAGCATCGAATGCAGCCAGAGGAGCCAGTTGCCTAGTCAACGCCAGGTAAAATGGGCGCAGTTGAGAGTGGGATTGACGGT
>CAZBCQ010000089.1:0-3875 GCA_964490255.1 uncultured Terriglobales bacterium
CATCACGGTCAGATCAAGCTGGCGCTGAAGCTGGCGGGCCGCCCAATTCCAGACGACCAAGCCGGACCGGTAACATGGCGGGTGTGGATGGACAAACAGTCGCATTCCGGCTAAAGGATTCGTGATGGAAATCAAGAGAGCTGGCTCGCAACCTTCCGGCAAGGGGCCGTCCGATTGGTTCACCGGCAGCGTACGCATCGACCCATTGTTTCAGGCGCCCGATCCGGCGCCTGTGCAAGGGGCCAGCGTGACGTTCGAACCGGGTGCACGCACTGCATGGCATACGCATCCGCTTGGGCAGACGCTCATCATCACGGCTGGCTGCGGATCGGCGCAGCGCTGGGGCGGTCCGGTCGAGGAAATCCGGCCCGGTGATGTGGTCTGGTTTTCGCCTGGCGAGAAGCACTGGCATGGTGCGACGCCGACCACGGCCATGACGCACATCGCCATTCAGGAGAGGAAAGATGGCAAGGTCGTCGACTGGATGGAGCACGTCAGCGACGAGCAGTACCGGCGCTGATCGTCTGCGTACCATCAGTCTGTTCGAAAGTTGACACTCTCGCGACAAGCTACTAGCTACCAGCTACCCGCCAACCCGGGATTTGGTCTTATAATCCTTCGCGTGGGATGAGGCGCCTTTACGCCATTCTGCTGGTGTGTGTAATTGGCTGGCCGATGTTATGGCCTGCGCTGGCGGATGCCTCTGCGTCTACCCCGCATGCCTGCTGCTTTCGCAAGCACCACACCGACAGCTCTGGTCAGAAGCAATTTGAGTCTCCCCAGAACCACGACTGCTGCCGCAGCGTCCGCACCGTTGCGCGGGTCAGCTTCGAGTTAGGGCAGCTTGTCGTCGCTCCCAGCACAGTGCAGGGAATTAGCCTCGCCCAGAGCTATGCGTCCCCTCGACTCTCTCCGCAACGTCTGCTTCCCGTCCGCGCGCCGCCTTTACCCTAGGACCTGCCCCTCGGGATTCGATCGTCAATCACTCTGTTCTATGTCAGGAAGCGGTGCGCCTCCTGCGTGAGGGTTTATGGGTTTGGCTCGTCTCAGTACTGCATGTGTGTTGTTCCTAAGCTGTGTTGCCTTTGCCACGATTTTCGGCTCCGTTCGCGGCGTGATTCATGATCCTCAACACCGCCCCATTCAAGGCGCGACGGTAACTGTGAAGTCCAGCACATCTGACTGGTCGAAAAATGTGACCACAGATTCTCGAGGAGAATTTCTAGTACAGGGTCTGCCATTGGGCGATTACACGGTTAGCGTCGAGAGCACTGGCTTCGCGCAGACGTCGCAACCGGTAGTTGTGGAGTCGGGTACCCAACCAGTGCTGCACTATCAGCTTGTGCCCGCATCTGCCAAGGAGACCGTGACAGTCACGGGAGCTCCGCCGGTTATACCTACCGACACGGCGACCCCGATCACGATGGTTGATCGTGCTGACATCGAGCGCACCCCGGGTGCGTCTCTCACCAACAGTCTTGCCATGATCACCGACTTCACCCCTGGCGCGTACGTTACTCACGACATGCTGCATATTCGCGGCGGGCATCAGACCACCTGGCTGCTGGACGGAGTCCCTGTTATCAGCACTGCGATTGCGATGAATGTCGGTCCCCAGTTTGACCCGAACGATATCGACTATCTCGAAGTCAACCGCGGAAGCTATGGGGCGGAACTCGGCGACCGTACGTACGGTGTTTTCAATGTAGTTCCGCGGACTGGCTTCGAGCGCAACAACGAGGGCGAGTTGTTGCTCTCCGCCGGCAACCCTTGGATGACCGACATAGACCTCAGCTTCGGAAGTCATACCCAGCGTTTCGCGTACTACGCGAGCTTGAACGGGAATCGCAGCAATCTCGGATTGCAACCGCCGGTTGCGCAACTGGTGCACGATGCCAGCAATGGTTACGGCGGATTTGGCACGATCATCTTCAACCCGGACCCCGCCAACCAGCTTCGGCTGGTTACCTCCCTACGCAAAGACTACTTTCAAGTTCCTTACGATCCCAACCCAAATGACATAGAGAACGGCGCGATTCCAGCGAATGACTTTACTCCCCAATATCCAAGTATCGGCCTGCGCGACGGACAGCACGAGGCGGATGCGGGAATCAATTTTTCGTGGGTCCATACCTTCAATTCAAAGGTGCTGCTGACCCTATCGCCGTTCTACCACTACAACAGCGGTGACTACGCGAGTTCGCCGGCGGACGTGCCGGTCGCTACAACGCAGAATCGCGGATCGACCTATGTCGGTGGCCAAGGTACGGTGACTGCTAATTTTGCAAAAAACAATCTGCAGGCTGGTTTTCTCAGCTTCTATCAGCAGGACAATCAGTTTTTCGGCGCCATTTTCAATGACGGCAGCGGCAATCCCCCAGTCGCCGATACGGAGCATCCCACCGCCAATCAGCAAACATTTTTCGTGGATGACAAGTTCACTCCTATTCCTTGGCTGACCCTGATTGCCGGTATGCGCCCGACTCGCTTTGCGTCAGGCAATTTCTCTGCCAGCTCCGCGGTGCCCCCGGTAACCGAAACGTCGATCAGTCCACGATTCGGAGCAACGTTCACCGTGCCCCGACTGCACTGGACGTTCCGCGCGTTCTATGGGCATTACTATCAGGCTCCTCCGCTGGAGACCGTGTCGGGTCCGGCCCTGATCAATTTCACACAAGGTCAAGGGCTGGGCTTCATCTCTCTACCTGGAGAACGGGACGAGGAGCACCAGTTCGGCGTGGCCATTCCCTTCCGGGGCTGGGTGCTCGATGCCGACAACTTCCGCACGAATGCCACTAATTTTCTTGACCACAACAACATCGGCGATTCCAGCATCTTCTTGCCCGTCACCGTTTCGCGTGCTGTGATTCGCGGTTGGGAACTGACCCTACGGTCTCCCTTGATCGCCCGTCGCGCAAGGGTTCACCTCGCGTATTCGAATCAGATCGCTGAAGGCAACGGCACCATCACTGGGGGTTTAACCGATTTCAGTGTCTTCGCTGGACTTAGTCCGCTCGACCACGATCAGCGCAACACCTTGAACGTGGGTGGCAACGTTTCATTGCCATGGCACAGTTTCGCTTCGACCAACGTTTATTACGGCTCGGGATTCACAAACGGCTTCCCTGGCCAACCCTATCCGGGACAATACTTGCCGGCACACACAACCTTCGATCTTTCTGTTGGAAAAGACTTCGGCGAGCAATTCTCGGCATCAGTGACAGCACTGAACGTCGCCAACAATCGGGTAGAACTCGACAACAGCCTGACGTTCGGAGGGTTCCACTGGAACTATCCGCGGCAAATCTACGCGACTATCCGCTATCGTTTTCATTACTGAGGACTTCACTTCTGAATCTGACAGCAACCGCGCTCGCACGATATGATTAAGCTAGTGGAAACTCAGGACAGAACGAGGTTTGAGCCTTCACGATGAGCAAGTTTTCTCGAGTGCACTACTTTCTTTTGATTTGTCTGCTTGCCTTCGCAAGCACTTGCGCATTATTCGGACAGGACGCCAAATCGTCGATCTTGCGCCCTCCAGCAGGGAGCAAGATCGCTGTTGTCGTTTTTGAAGATCTGGAATGTCCGCAGTGCTCACGCACCCAGCCGCTGGTGGATGAGGCCAAGAAGGAATACAAGATCCCCGTCGTTATTTACGACTTTCCCTTGCCCCAGCACCAGTGGTCCATGGAAGCGGCGGTAATGGCCCACTATTTCCGCAGCAAATCAACGAAGACCAACAACCTGGAAGGTGCGTTCCGCGATTACATCTATCAAAACCAGCCCGCGATCACGGCGCAGAACCTTCGCTCTTACGCGGAAAAATTCGCCCAGCAGCACAAGGTAACGCTTCCGTTCGCAATTGATCCGAC
>CAZBCQ010000089.1:3975-5564 GCA_964490255.1 uncultured Terriglobales bacterium
AGCTTTTCCAGCACCTCGAACTGTTCCTCCATCGGCGGTTGTTCGCCTAGCTCGTACACCTTCGAAAAAACGATCTCTCCTTGCTTGTCGATGATGAAAATCGCCCGTTCATTGATTCCTGCTATGGGTGGACTGAAGCGGAATACTTCGTACTTCTTGGCGACCTCGCCGTGTGGATAGAAATCGCTCCCGAGTGGGAATTTCAGCCAGCCGATGTCGTGTTTTTGCCACGCAATGTGGCTATAGATCGAGTCGATACTCATGCCCATGACCTGGGCATCGAAGCCGGCGAACTTGTCCAGGTTCTCGTTGTACGCCGACATTTGCTTGCTTCAAACCGGGGTCCAGTTAAGAGGATAAAAAGCCAGTAGGACGTTGTTCTTGCCCTTGTGCTCGGCTATAGAAACCGTGGTGCGGGTGTCGCCAACAACGCCCGGCACCGAAAACTCTGGTGCAGGAATACAGACTGAGAGAGCCATGTCCCCGCGCCTCCGCGCTTGGCACAAGACTAGATGCCCTGCTCACCGGGCGCAAGTAGTCGCTTGCAAACCTCTGAGCTGGAAAAGACTACAATGAGTAAACATAAATCCGAGCGCGCGGCATCGTAGCAGGAGGTGCTCTGCCGCACTTCCTTGCGCAGATCGCCCGTCTTTATACCGATTCGTACCAATTCATGGGTGTAAGGGAGGTCCCGCAATGTTTGGCCTAGATCGCTATAACTACAAGAGGTTTACCAACCAGACTCTTCTCGCTGACGCCGCCAAGACCGGCTTTGGAACCGGCCCCGAGCCCGGCGAGCAGGCGCCCGATTTCAAAGGACGCACCCTGGATGGTGAGACGATCCGCTTGAGCGACTACAAGGGTAAGAGCAACGTCGTTCTCACGTTTGGTTCAGCTACCTGCCCCTTTACGGCGGGCTCCATCGGTGGCATGAACGACCTGTTCGCAGACTATTCGGGCCGGGACGATGTGGCGTTCCTCTTCGTTTACGTGCGTGAAGCGCATCCCGGCGAGAAAATGCGGGAGCATCGCTCCCTGAAGCAAAAAGTCCGTGCAGCGGAGTTGTTTCGCACCGAAGAAGAAGTCCAGATACCCGTGATCGTCGACGATCTCGACGGCAAAATTCACAAGCAGTACGGGAAGCTGCCCAATCCCACCTATCTGATCGACAAGTCTGGCCGCGTGGCGTTTCGTTCGCTTTGGACTCGCGCCAAGACGGTGGAAGAGGCTTTGGAAGGATTGCTGCGTATTGAACGGGAACAGAACACGGATCGCGCCATCGTTCACGGCGGTGAAGACACCAGTGCCTCGATGACCTACGCGATGCTGCACAGCCATCGTGCGCTGGAGCGCGGCGGCAAGAAGGCCATTCGCGACTTCCGCGAAGAACTCGGCAGGACCGGAGTTCTGGCGGATACGGCCAGCCGCATCGCCGGTCCGATCGCCCTCAATCCCGGCAAGGCGCTTCTGGGAGTTGCGCTTGCCGGCGCGGTCATCGCCGGAGGACTCTACGGAGGCGTGAAGCTGCGCGAGGCGCGCCTGCGGCGTCCACGGAATCCGTACCGGTTCTACGACAAGGAACCTCTGAA
>CAZBCQ010000089.1:5664-16833 GCA_964490255.1 uncultured Terriglobales bacterium
AGACGATTACGCGGTTGGGATTTAGTCGCTGGTCGATTGTCGTTGGTCGGTTGTCGTAGGCTGCACCAGTCGAACGGACACGTAAGCGTTCAAGCTACGAGCTACAAGCTACCCCAGCGCAGACCATAAGGACCAACGACAAACGACCACCGACAAAAGGGCGACCGACTGACAACGGCAGTCCACGCGCTAGAATGCTCCCATGGTTACCCAGCCAGTGTCGGCGATCGTCTCGTTTGAACAAGCTCGCCACATAGTGGAGCAGCACGCCGCGGAGGTAAGGCCAGGACCTGCGGAAGCAGTTGATCTGCTCTCTGCTGCAGGACGGGTGCTGGCACAAGAAATCCGCGCCGATCGTGATCTACCGCCGTTTCCCCGCGCCACACGCGATGGATTTGCTGTTCGTGCGGCCGATGTCGCCCAGGTTCCTGCCGCGCTCCAGGTCATTGGTGAGATTCGCGCCGGGGCATCGCTAGCTGATTCGGCCCTGACGGTTGGACCCCAGCACGCCGTCGAGATCATGACCGGAGCGCCTGTACCAAGGGGCGCAGACGCCGTGGTGATGGTCGAGTACACGCAGCGCGATGGCGACCGCGTCGAAGTTCAGCGCCCTGTTTCTTCGGGCGAGAATGTGATTCCACGCGGATCGGAGAGCAGAGCTGGGGAGTTGCTCCTGCCGGGCGGCACGCGGCTTACGCCGGCTGCGATTGGGTTGGCGGCATCGGTGGGCAATGCGACAGTTTCGGTGTATGCGAAACCGCGCGTGGCGATTCTTTCGACCGGCGACGAGGTCATTGATGTTGCCAGAAGTCCCGAACCAAACCAGATTCGCAATTCGAACACGTACTCGCTTGCGGCACAGGTGCACGCAGCGGGCGCGATTCCGCTAACGCTTCCGATTGCTCCCGATCGCGCCGAGCCGCTGCGCGAACTGATCGAAGAAGGCTTGCAATCCGATCTGTTGCTAATCACAGGTGGCGTCTCGATGGGCAAGTATGACCTGGTCGAGCAAGTCTTTGCAGAGTTGCAGGCCGAGTCCTTCTTCACCGGTGCGCAGATTCAGCCGGGCAAGCCGATCGTTTTTGGTCGAGCATCCGCTTCGGTGACGGAGAAGGCCACGTACTTCTTCGGACTGCCGGGCAATCCGGTCTCGACGATGGTCTGCTTCGAACTGTTCGCTCGACCCATGATCGAAGCGCTCTCCGGAGGGTCGCCGGCTCCCTTGCGGTTCCTGCAGGCACGGCTGAAGTCGGAAGTGAAAACGAAGACCGGGCTAACGCGCTTTCTCCCTGCGCTGCTCTCGGGCGAATTCGCCGATACCCAAGTTGAACTGGTACGCTGGCAGGGCTCGGGTGATATGGTGTCCACCGCGCGCGCAAACTGCTACCTGGTCATTCCGCCCGATCGGGAAGAATTTGCGGCGGGCGCCATGGTATCGGTGCTGATAGCGAACAGCTGATGGCCAAGAACAAGCTCTCCCACTACGACTCCTCCGGACGCGCCTCCATGGTCGACGTCTCCGAAAAAAAGGCGACCAAGCGTGAGGCCGAGGCTTCGGCGCAGGTGATTATGTCGCCGGCCGTACTGAAAGCCTTGCCGCAAAATCCCAAGGGTGATCCGCTGGAAGTCGCGCGGATTGCGGGTATCCAGGCGGCAAAGCGCACTTCGGAGCTAATCCCAATGTGCCATCCGTTGCCGCTCTCGCACATTGATGTGGATATTCGCGTGTGCGAGAATGGCGTCGCTATTACCTCGCGAGTAACTACTACCGCGGAAACTGGCGTGGAGATGGAGGCACTGGTGGCGGCGAGCGTGGCTGCGCTCACTGTTTACGACATGTGCAAGGCGCTCGACAAAGGCATCGAGATCCGCGAGGTGGTGCTGCAGAAGAAATCTGGTGGCAAGAGCGGCGATTATCGCCGCGCCGCGCGCAAGCAGCGCTCCTGATCAGGGCCCATATGGCTGGCAATCTTAAGATTCTTCTCGTTGACGATAACCCGATGGTGCTGAACATGCTTCGGCGCGAACTGGCCGAACTTGCTCCGGTGACCACCGCCTCTGATGGCGCGGACGCCCTGCTGAAAGCCGTGAACGAGATGCCCGACCTGATCGTCTCCGACTTCCAGATGCCCGGACTCGATGGCCGCCAGCTGGTGGAAACCATTCGCCAGCGTCCCACGACCTCGACGATTCCGTTTGTGCTGATGGCGACCCGCACCGACATCAGCGAGAAACTGCGCGGCATTCAGGGCTCGGTCGAGGATCTGGTCGAGAAGCCGTTCTTCATGAAGGACGCGACAGCACGCATTAAACGCGTGCTCGACAAAATAGCGCTGGAAAAGATGGCGCGCGAGGCCCCCGGCGAAACCGTTTTGCGTGGCAGCCTGGCGCAGATGAACGTCATCGACCTGCTCCAGTCGCTGGAGATGGGCCGCAAAACGTGCGCGCTCACGATCACCAACAACGGCGATCAATGCGAGCTTTTCTTCTCCGAAGGCCAGATCAACCATGCCGTGTATGGCAGCCTGCGCGGCGATGAAGCCGTATACAAAGTGCTGACGTGGACCGTCGGCAACTTCCAGATTGATTTCGACGGCCAGAGTTCCCAGCAGACCACGACCAAGACAACGCAGGGACTTCTCATGGAAGGACTGCGGCTACTCGACGAGTCGAACCGCGACGGCGAAGAATCCAGTTAGCTTTCAGCTCTCGCTCTCAGCATCAGCGGTCAGCACTCAGCTCTAGTCCCTGGACCTGATGGGATGCCAACCATCCACGAATCCGGATTGGCCAAATATGAATTACTAATTTCTAACTGCTAATTGCTCCGGCGGCTACCATACAATCTTTTCTGAATGTCCTACACTGCCGCGGTTCTCACCATCAGCGACTCCAGCTTTGAAGGCAAGCGCCAGGATCTGACCGGGCCGAGATTGATCGAACTGCTCACCAGTCAGAAGATCTATGAAGTCGTTCTGGCGGAAGTTGTTCCTGACGAACAGCCGCAAATTGAAGCGGCACTGATTCGCGCGTGCGAGGGCGCGCAACTCGTAATCACGACAGGTGGGACGGGAATCGCTCCGCGAGACGTAACGCCCGAGGCGACGCGGGCAGTGTGTGAGCGCATGGTGGATGGAATCCCCGAATACATTCGTTCCAAAAGCATCCGCGAGACACCCTTTGCGGCTCTCAGCCGCGCAGTTTGTGGTACACGCGGAGCATCGCTGATCGTGAACTTGCCAGGCAATCCCGCGGGAGCTGTCGAATCGCTTTCGTTCATCTTGCAACTAATCCCTCACGCGCTCGATTTGCTGCAGGGACGCACCGAACATTGAGCATTGGGCCATTGAATCATTGAACGATTGTGAACCGATTTGCCTTCGCGCCAAGAGCTCGAATCAATGACTCAATCACACAATGGCTAAATGACTCAGTGAACGAACGCATCCTTTAGAATTAAACCTTGCACGCGATCACGCAATTCTTCGCTAAATTCTCCGGTTGGATATGGCACGTCCTGCAGCCGCTTGGTCCCTGGGGCGTGTTCGCCATTGCCGCAGTCGACGGTTCTCTGCTCGGCATGCCCGTAGACGCCATTGTTGCCGGCTATGTTCTGTACCATCGAAACCTGTTCTGGCTATACATCCTGATGGCCTCGGCTGGATCGGCGCTGGGCAGTCTGGTTATCTACGGAATCGGCTACCAGGGTGGCGAAGCTCTGCTGCGCAAGCGCATGCCGGCAGAGCGTTTCGAAACCATCAAAAAGAAATTTGATGATCATGAGTTCCTCGCGCTGATGTTACCGGCCATTCTGCCTCCTCCATCGCCATTCAAGCTGTTTGTCCTTGCGGCGGCTGCTTTCGAGATGAACATCCGCCGATTTCTGCTGGCGATCTTCCTGGGGCGCGTCGTGCGCTTTTCAATACTCAGTTTCCTGGTCTTGTACTTCGGCCCGCAGATTATCAATGTGATCACCGATTTGTTCCGACACCATCGCGGGATGACGATCGGGATTGTGGTGGCGATCCTCGCAGTAGTGGTGGTGCTGGTAGTCAGGCGAAATGGAAAACAGCGGGTCGCGGGGCCAGAAGGAAGCGAAGCAAAGCAGATTTTGTAATCTCAGCGCGGAGGACGCGGAGGTTTATCACCAAAATAAAAGCGCCGGTCGCAACCGGCGCTTGTCTGTGAATTCCCTAAAAACCTATGCAGCCGTTTCGTGGTGAGCGCGCTTGTGCATGGCTGCAGTCAATGACCGCGCGGCCACTGGCAATCCGAAGAAGACGCCCGAGAAGAACAGGTCGCCAATCACGTCACGACGGAAGAATGGAATTCCCGCCGTGTAGGATTCCATCAACCCGGCGAGCGTTCGCGGATACATGTCATACATCGCAAGCCACGCGGCGAAGTTGCTGATCAGGAAAAACGAAACTGCCAGCGCCAGTGAGCCGCCAATCACGCGTAGCGCGCTGGCGTTGTTGCGTAGCAGTGTGCCCAAGGCAATCGCCCCGGCGTACCACGCAATGGTCACCAGGTGCTCTGGCGTAAACGGGTACTTGTAGACGAAAAGCGTGAGGATCAGGTCGGAAGCAGCCAGCATGGCCACGGGAATCCACCATTGCTTGCGCGGACCCTTGGCGCCGAAGTACAGGAGCGATGCGCCCACCGGCGTAAACGCAAACGGATGCGGCAGGAACCGGACGGCAACTCCAAGCAGAACGAACAGATATGCCAGCATGGTCACCTCAAAGACAGACATTGATTCTGCGGCCCAGTGACGTACCCCGTCAAGTGGCCTTCAATTTGGATCGACAACTGGCGCTCTAGGATGCGCGGCTGCCCCGAATTGCTCCGACACAACCTTCAGCTTCTCGTCCAGTTGCACCGACGCGGATAGCAGGCCGCCAGGCGAACCCGGATACATAAAACGTAGATCTTCAAAGCGCACCACATAGCCGCTCTGCGGTGGCGATAGGTGCTCGGTCTCAACCAGCGGGTACCGCGCCCAATCGAGATACACGCGACCCAGATAGGACGATTTCGCCGCCAGGCTTGCAGGCGTCTCCTGCGGCTTGTAACGAATTCGCGCATTTTCGTGCGGATCGACTTCCGGAGTCAGAGAATCCACCTGCAACTGTTCGAAGAAGTCGCGGGTCTCCACTACGCCGTACCAGGTGAACGGATTCAGAGGATACGGGAAAGCGCTCACGCGTAGTGGATCGGCGCCCTGGTAAACACGCGACTGCATTGCGGAGACGGCCTTGCGGTGCTGGTAATCGCGAACACCCCAAACCGCCACCACGCCCAGCAGCGCGAGAATGGCTCCGATCTGCCCACGGGGTCCGCGGGTCTTAGCCCCAATTTCTTCGTTCACCAACCGGAACAAGGAAGGCAGCACGAGTCCGCCGATCAGAGCAACATAGAGCAGCGGTTCGAAGATGAAGACGATATCCCACGCATACCAATGGTAGGAGAATGGCTCGAATAGGCGTATCCCGTAATTGTTGGTGTAATCGAGCAGTAGATGGCTGAAGCCGGCAATCAGTCCGAATAGGTAGAGCAGGCCCCACCTAGGCTGTGTTGGATAGCCCCGCTTCTTCAATCGATCGGCCCACGCTGTGGCTCGTTGTTGAGAACGCATGCGGATCCGCTGAATGATCCACACCAGCAGCAGCACGGCAGCGGTCACGACGGGCACACCAACTAACGTGTGCGTGATTCCGCGATGGTGGGCAAACTCGGAGAGCGAGCCTTTGAAGTAGGTGACGATGTCGATGTCGGGCGCCTCGGCGGCGAGGGTCATGGTCAGCGTTGCCAGGGCGGTCTTGCGATTGAAGCCGGCGCGGCTCATGACCGCGCCGGTCAGAAAGTGCGTGATAGGTTCCAATCTTGCGGGCCTCTTCAGTTCTTTCTCGCATGCGGCATCAGCAGGTTCACCGACTCCGGCACGATGGTGATTTCCACTGGCAATCCTCCCAGTAGCTCACCATCGGCTTCCGCATAAATGCGTGTCGATGCCGCCGAACTCACGCCTTCCAGACTTCGACAACACACAGCCGTGCTGTGCACCAGCTCGATGTACTGATCGTGCCATTCGCGCTCGAACAAACGGCTGGCGATGAATCGCAAATAACGGAAGCGGCTCTTCGTCTTGAACAGAATCAGCTGCAGATCGGAGCGCTCGAGACTCGCACCCGGCGCCAAGCGCTTGATCACGCCTCCGAAATTGTTAAGCCGGACGGCGAGCACCTGCGTCACCCGCTCTTTGCGAGTTGCACGTTCCAGATCGCGGAACTCGACCTCAAAGAACGGATACTTTTGCCGGCTCCATTGCCGGAAGGCCTCGATGTAATAACCCATCACGCCGAGTTGCTGCTTGGCGACGGCGGCCAGCTGATAAAACATCGCGGCGTCCAAACCGACACCGGCGGCAAGGATGAAGTAGCGGCTCTCCTGTGTATTGGCGGAGGACTGAAATGTCAATTTCCCCAGCCGAACTGGTCGCACATTGCTATTCAGCACGAGCTGTGCGGCGCGCAGCGGGTCACGCCCCAATCCGAGATCATTGGCGAGCGCGTTGGCGGTGCCCATCGGAATCACTCCGAGCACAGCATCGGTTCCGGCGAGCGCCTGCAATGCCTGATGTACTGTGCCATCTCCGCCGCAGGCAATGACGGTGTCGATACCGTTCGATATCGCCGACCGGACCTGCGGAGCAGCAGCGTGCGGCGTATCGGGAGTCGCAATCTCCACTTCGACACCGCTCTGGCGAAACACATCCCGCACCGCTTCGATGGTTGCGAGCCGGCGATGATGGCGCTGCTGTCCCGATTGCGGGTTGTGCAGTAAGAGAGCGTTGCGCATGAATTCAGCTGAGGACAGTTTAGCTGATTGGACCAGTAAGTATTGGGCGATTGACTGATTGAGTCATTGGCTCATTTAGTGATTTTGTAATCTGGTTATTGGGTAATTTAAGAAGCCAATACGGTCCACTGCCGGAAGATTTACCCAGTGACCCAATCACTCAGTGACTCAATGATGAAGATGAGCCGAGCCGTGGTCCCACAACGATCAGCAACAGACCGACCACGAAGCAAGCGCTCCCCGACTCGATGATCTTGAGTACTGGCGAATCTTTCGACAGCATGCTTTCGGCCAGAACGATGCGCCCGCTGTCCTCAGGGCTATACATCAGCTGTACCTTCGTGCCGGTGGGCTTTTCGTCCACCAGCTTCTGCATTGCATTGCGATCTCTCACTTCGAAGCCGGCGTTGGTGGTGGAATCGAAGAGCGAATCCCCAACCCGGTAGCGAACCAGCCAACGCGCGCCGTACATGGTTCCGCGGTGGCCAACGCGGTTGCTTTGCACGCTATACACGAAGCCGCTGACGACTTCGCCCGTTGTATTCGCCCATCCTTTGGTGATCGCCTTCTGCCGGTATATGAGCAGTCCGGCGGCTCCCAACAGGAACATGCCCATCAGGACAAATCCGACGCCAAGAAGCCGCAAAAAATCACGCAGATGTTCTGACATATCGACAGCGCGATGATAATGCTTTGGGACACCCCACGCCTAGCAGAGAGCGGTCCGTCCGACTGCCGAGCAGCTGCCGAGTCCCGCTATAATCGGGAAAATGGCCACGGCTGCCGACGTTCAGCGACAAATCGACAAACTGCGCGACGAGATTCGCTATCACGAGAATCGCTACTACGTTCTCGATGAGCCCGAGATCAGCGACGCGGAATTCGACCGCCTGATGCAGGAATTGAAGAAGCTCGAGGCCGCCAACCCCGAGCTGATCACGCCCGATTCACCCACGCAACGCGTCGGCGGACAACCGCGCGAGGGCTTCCTCAAAGTTGCGCATTCGTCGCCCATGCTCTCGCTCGACAACGCCTACAACGAGCAGGAACTGCGCGACTGGGAGCGGCGCGTCCACGAGCTAACCGGTCAGAAGAACGTTGAATATGTCTGCGAGTTGAAGCTCGACGGGCTTTCCATGGCGCTGCACTACACTGACGGGAATTACGCGCGTGCCATCACGCGTGGCGATGGGATGATCGGCGAAGACGTAACGCCAAATGTCCGCACGATTCGGTCGGTGCCGCTTTCCGTGAATACGAACACGGCGAAACTGCCCGAAGCTTTCGAAGTCCGCGGCGAGGTGATCATGCCGCGCAAGTCATTCGAGCGCATGAACGAAGAGCAGGAGAGGCTGGGGCGCCCGAAGTACGCCAATCCGCGCAACGCCGGAGCCGGTTCCGTACGCGTGCTCGATCCGAACATCACAGCCTCACGGAATCTGGAGTTCTATTCGTACTTCCTGCTGGTGAATGGCCGTCCTTATTTCGATCAGCATTCTGATTCGCTGAAAGCGCTCACCGCCGCGGGATTCAAGGTCAATCCCAACTGGCGGCCCATGAAGAATATCGAAGGCGTGCTCGCCTACATCAGTGAATGGGAGAGCAAGCGCGAGGGGCTCGGCTATGAAATCGATGGAGTGGTGATCAAAGTGAACTCCATCGGTCTGCAGAACGAATTGGGCTTCACGGGCAAAGCGCCGCGTTGGGCGATCGCCTATAAGTGGGCGGCGCGTTCGGGCGTTACGCAGATCGAGAACATCGGCGTGCAAGTTGGACGCACCGGCAAGCTGACTCCAGTCGCATGGCTGAAGCCGGTATTCATCGGCGGGACGACCGTAACTCGCGCCACCTTGCACAACGAGGACGAGATCGAGCGGCTCGGCGTGAAGATCGGCGACTGGGTGATGGTCGAGCGTGGCGGCGACGTCATCCCCAAGGTCGTGAAGGTAATTGAGGACAAGGACCATCCGCGCGGGCACAAGCAATTCCACATGCCCGAACGTTGCCCGGAGTGCAACAGTCACGTCGTGCGCGAGGAAGGCGAGGCCGACTGGCGCTGCATCAATGCAAACTGCCCGGCCAAGCTGCGCGAGAGTATCCTGCATTTTGCGTCGCGCGGCGTGATGAACATCGAGGGCATGGGCGATGCGCTCGTAAACCAGTTGGTCGATCGCGGGCTGTTGCGCAACGTCGCCGACCTCTACGATCTCGACGAAGCCAAGCTGCTGACCTTGGAGCGCATGGGCAAGAAGTCGGCGCAGAATGTACTACGCGAGATCGACGCGTCCAAGAAGCTGCCCGTGGAGCGCGTGATCTATGGCCTGGGCATGCGCTTCGTGGGCGAGCGCACCGCGCAGTTCCTCGCCGAACATTTCGGATCGATGGACGCGCTCATCGAAGCGGCCACGCTGAAAGATGAGTCCGCGGCCATGGAGGCGCTGCAAGAGGTGGAGGAAGTTGGACCGCGCATTGCGTTCAGCATCCGCGAATTCTTCGAGGAGCCAAAGAATCGCGATCTCGTGAAACGACTTCGCGAAGCCGGTCTGCAGTTCAAGGGCAAGAAGAAAGAGCGTGGAACGCAACTCGCGGGCAAGACGTTCGTGCTGACGGGTACGCTTCCGAATCTCAGCCGTGACCAGGCGAAGAAGATGATCGAAGACGCCGGTGGCCGCGTTTCCGGTTCAGTCAGCAAAAAGACGGACTACGTTGTGGCAGGCGCCGATCCCGGCTCGAAGCTGGAGAAAGCGAACGAGCTTGGAGTGAAGGTGATCGATGAGGCGGGGTTGAAGGAATTGTTGGGCGGCGTTAGTGGTCCATAGGTGATCCCAAGGCCCTTTAACATCAGCTGTCGTCAGGCACAATGTCTTACATCATGAAATTCTCAGTTGTATTCGTGGTTTTCTTTAGCTTGGCCTGTTGCGCAGCGGCGCAGCAAAGTACAAGTACCTGCAAAGCGTGGGCAGAACCCAAAACATATCAGAACGCAATTGTAGCCGCTCCAGACCCGAAGAAAGACCGCCCTGCTGTCATATTCGGCGATACCTTCACGGTGCCTTCAATGAGAGTTCGCTTCATTAACGCTAGTTCTGGTCAGCCTATGGCCTCACAGGACGTGGCGGTGAATTACGGTTGGCGCTTTCTCGACTACCCTTACCCTGAACACGCGTTTGGTGCATGGACAGAAACATCAGACCGGCTGTCATGCAGCACAGACGAGAAGGGTTGGATAGATGCACCTCAGCATCTAGTCAAGCCGCGTGGATGGTACAGAGGAATTTACACAAGCCTACCGTGGCCGAAAAGGCCCACTTTCACGGGAATTGAACTAGTGGCAGTGACCAAGGCTGGGTTTGCGCGAGTGAGTGTGCCGCCTAGTGAAATTCAGACATTCAACAGGTCCGTGCTCATAGTGCGCGTCTTCGAGAGTTGGCGCACCGAAATGTCTTGGGAAAAGCAGCCGTCGACTAAATAGGTTTTCAGATCGCCATCATGCGCGTGCTGCGCTATCTCATCAAGCGCCCCATCGGCACCAAGGACGCCAGCACCATCCTCTACGGACTCCAACTCTCGTCCAGTAACTTCGCGCGCACCGATCTCTTGTTAACGCCTCGCCCGCGCTCGCCAAATCGAAACCAGCAGTCAGCGCTGACGTTGCCGCACCAATTCCGCCGAGCGATGAGGTTACAGTCGGCAGTAAGTAATAACCCGCATTATCGACATCTACAAGCGATCACCGCATAATGTCCTCCATATGCGATTGGTGACGTGCTATCTGCTGGCGGCGCTCTGGGGTGCGCTCACGTTGTATGGTCAGAACGCGCAAGGGCGCGTCACGGCGTTTGCTGGATGTTACGAAGTACGCGAACTGAATTGGAAGCCACCTGACAACCGTATTAGCGTCATTCCTTCGCGATTTCGACTCAGCAGAAATCGAACACAACCCGAGCGTGATGTTTTCAGTGTTGAAAGTGTCCCTGCCAATGATTCGCCTTTGGAAAAATCCTGGTTTTGGATTCCCGGGGACAGTGAGGTACGGATTTCCTTCGGCGGGGGACTCGGTGGCTTTCGCGGTACTCTAAGGCCATCGCATGGCGAACTTACGGGCAAGTTGAAGGAGTGGTGTGACAAACGCTGCGGATGGAAGAAGGAAGTCGGAACCATACATGCCCGAAAGATCGACTGCTCAGAATAACCATCGGCCCCCGTTTCTTGGCCTAGTCACGTGCCATGGCCAGAGTTCCCGGCCTACAGAACGCCAACGGCGCTGGTTGCATCTCCCGCGTAGCAGTCCCGCATCTCTCTAAGCAG
>CAZBCQ010000090.1:0-7263 GCA_964490255.1 uncultured Terriglobales bacterium
CACCGGGCACGTTTGCCTGACCGCCCAACCGGCCTTCAGTACCCACTTCGCGGGCCACGCGCGTCACTTCGCCGGCGAACGCATTCAACTGGTCCACCATCGTGTTGATGGTTTCTTTCAGCAGCAGAATTTCACCGCTGACGTTCACGGTGATTTTCTTCGACAAGTCACCGTTCGCGATGGCCGTCGAAACTTCGGCGATGTTTCGGACCTGGCCAGTGAGGTTGCTGGCCATGAAGTTCACGTTGTCGGTGAGATCCTTCCACGTGCCGCCGACGCCGATCACCTGCGCCTGGCCGCCCAGTTTGCCGTCCGTTCCCACTTCGCGAGCCACGCGCGTAACTTCGGAAGCGAACGATCGCAGCTGTTCCACCATCGTGTTAAGCGTTTCTTTGAGTTCAAGAATTTCACCCTTCACGTCCACCGTGATCTTGCGGGACAAGTCGCCGCGAGCTACGGCCGTTGCCACCTCCGCGATGTTTCGAACCTGCGCCGTGAGGTTGCTGGCCATGAAGTTCACGTTGTCGGTGAGATCCTTCCACGTACCTGCGACTCCCGGCACCTGCGCCTGCCCACCCAACTTACCTTCCGTACCCACTTCGCGGGCTACGCGGGTCACTTCGCCGGCGAAGGCGTTGAGTTGGTCCACCATCGTGTTGATGGTGTTCTTCAACTCAAGAATTTCGCCCTTCACGTCTACCGTGATCTTGCGGGACAAATCGCCGCGAGCCACAGCGGTCGTCACTTCGGCGATGTTTCGGACCTGGGCCGTGAGGTTGCCGGCCATCGAGTTCACTGAGTCTGTCAAGTCCTTCCACGTACCGGCGACACCGGGTACGTTGGCCTGACCACCCAACCGGCCTTCTGTACCTACTTCGCGGGCCACACGCGTCACTTCGCCGGCGAACCTGTTGAGCTGGTCCACCATGGTGTTCAGGGTTTCTTTGAGCTGAAGGATTTCGCCGCGGACGTCTACCGTGATCTTGCGGGACAAATCGCCGTTCGCAATGGCCGTTGCCACTTCGGCGATGTTTCGGACCTGGCCAGTGAGGTTGCTGGCCATGAAGTTCACGTTATCAGTGAGATCTTTCCAGGTACCGCCGACGCCGGGCACCTGCGCCTGGCCGCCAAGTTTTCCTTCGGTACCGACTTCGCGCGCCACACGCGTCACTTCGCCTGCAAATGCGTTCAACTGGTCCACCATCGTGTTGATGGTGTCTTTCAATTCGAGAATCTCGCCCTTCACGTCCACCGTGATTTTGCGGGACAGATCGCCGCGGGCCACAGCCGTCGTCACTTCCGCGATGTTTCGGACTTGGGCCGTCAGGTTTCCGGCCATGGCGTTTACCGAGTCCGTCAGATCCTTCCAGGTTCCTGCCACGCCCGGCACTACCGCCTGACCGCCGAGCTTACCGTCTGTACCTACTTCCCGAGCGACGCGCGTCACTTCGGAAGCGAACGATCGCAACTGGTCCACCATCGTGTTGATGGCTTCTTTCAACTGCAGAATTTCACCGCGCACATCGACCGTGATCTTGCGTGACAAGTCGCCGCTGGCCACAGCGGTCGCCACCTCGGCGATGTTTCGCACCTGGCCAGTCAGGTTCGACGCCATCAGGTTTACGGAGTCCGTCAGATCCTTCCACGTGCCGGCCACGCCAGGCACGACCGCCTGGCCGCCCAGTTTGCCGTCCGTACCCACTTCGCGGGCCACACGGGTAACTTCCTGGGTGAAAACGCCGAGCTGCTGAATCATGGTGTTGACGATGTTCGCCGAGCGCAGGAACTCACCTTCGAGCGGGCGCCCGTCCACTTCCAGAAGCACGGTTTGTGTCAGGTTTCCTTGTGCGACGGCGCCAATGGCGCGCGTGACTTCAGTGGTCGGGCGGAGCAAATCTTCGATCAGCGTATTGACCGAGGTCTCCATGTCACCCCATGCGCCCCGTGGCTGGTGGAAGCGAATGCGTTCCCGGGTCTTACCTTCCTTGCCGACCGTCTGTCCAACACGGCGCAACTCCTGCGCCATCTGCTGGTTGGCAGCGACGATCTCATTGAAGGTGTCCGCGATCTTTCCACCCAATCCTGTCCACGACCCGGGCAGCCTCACCGAGAAGTCGCCATTGCGCATCGTCTGGAGTCCCGCCAGAATCGCGGCAAGGTCGACCGGAGTCGGTTCCGGCGCCACGGCCACGGCAGTTCCATTACTGCCCGCGTGCGCCGTGTTTGTGGCTCCCTCCGCGGTCATACCATTTCGAGCTGATCTCTTCATCCCGCTCTCCTAAATCTGTGGGGAAACTCGTTCCCCTTGCACTAACCGCCCCCAAGTGCCAGCGAGGTCCATCCAAACACACCATCGAATCCGGCAAACGCACCATTCCACGTGCACTTACACCGAACCCGCTACGCCGATGAGTTCAGATAACCGCAACTTTGATGCAGAATGCGAATTTCAGGTTGTACTCAGATTCCGCTACCCACGGACCCCCGTTGCCCTACCATAGCGGGTTTTCAGGAGCTTGGTCCAGACTTACAGTCCCGGTCTTAACCCTAGTATGGCATGTCCTGAACCGACCAGATCAGGCGTCCTTGCCGTAATTTTTGTTGAGAATCCCGGCAAGGATGATCAGAAACGCTATCAGCCTCACGACATAGGTCCATGGGCTGCCTTCGTTCGGACGCTCCACTTCAAGGACCGCTACCCGATTCACACCTTCGATCAGAAAAGCCACCCCAAACGCCAGGAAGAGAGAATCGTGCGTCCGTTTCCAGAACTTCAGGAAGAAGACAGCGGCCGTAATGGAGCTGGCGGCGATCACGCCAAGCAGGAATGCTTCGAGCCTCAATTCTCACCTTCCCAGATCAACCCATAGAGCAGCAACGCCATCGCGATCGCCGCCGTAACCAGTCTCCAGGGGTATAGGTCCACATGCGGTAGTAGCACCAGATCGACGAAAATCAAGAGGTTGGAGAGCGCCAATCCCAAAAAACAAAGTGCGCTCCACAGCAGCAGGCGCCGGCGCGTTCGCACATATCCACGCATGAGCAGGACGCCGCACAGCAGGGTTACGAGTGCGCCAAGCACGTAGACGGCTTCCGCCAGCATTATTCGCGCTCCTTCGTGAAACGAAAGGCGCGCGCAAAATCACGCACGGCGGGCGAAGCCTTGGCATGAATCATGTTGGAGACGCGCACCACTTCCGAACGGTAAATACTGTCCAGGGCATCGAGGAGATCATCCCGCTCGCTCGACTTCGATTCGTAGTAAAAGAACGCTGGGTTCGTTTCCTGCGTGGTAAGAATTAAGGAGCGGTTCGCCAAATCCTGCAGAATTCTTGTGGCCCGCTCGAACTGAACGTAGAGTTCTCTTGCCATTTCCTCCGCCGACCATTGTTTAGGGCGCCGGTTCCAAACGAGCAGAAGCGCTTCGAGATGAGGAACGCTGTCGATCTCATCCCGAATGAACTGATCAACCTTCGCCCTGGTTTCTTCCTCTCGCCCCATCCCGTCCCATTGCGCACGTAATCGGTCAGCGATCGTCGCCACAAGAGCAAAAACCATCTTGGGCAGCTGAAGGCGCCTCTCGTTGTAGCGAAGAAATTCTGGAAATAATGTCGTTCCCCGATGAATTAACCTGTTTGATGCGAGCTGCTGCTTTCGAGTTGCATGCTGCCGGATCGGTGCTCCCTGAAGACACAGAAAGTGCCTGATCCACTTGTTTTGCGCTTTCTTGACGCGGCCTCTCTGCGCAGGTACGTTAACTGTAGGCATTCACTTGCGTCGACATCACATCGGCATACTTCTCCTTGTGGTTGTTCTTGTCGCGGCCGCGAGCCGCGCGGAGAAGATTGCCGACATCCACCCCCAGGGGTACGTCACCGATCTCGCCGGGGTCGTCGACCCTACGACAAAAGAGAAAATAGAAGCCCTCGGCTACGAGGTCGAGCAAAAAACCGGAGCGCAGATTGGCGTGGTCACGGTGAAGTCGCTCGACGGTGAGCCAATCGAGGATTACGCTGTCGACCTCTACAAGCACCTCGGGATCGGCAGCAAGAAGGACAGTCGCGGCGTCCTCATCCTGGTCGCGCCTCCCGAGCGTCGCTATCGTCTTGAAGTCGGCTACGGATTGGAGTCCGTCATCAATGACGCCCGTGCCGGCGATGTCGGCCGTGCCATGGTTCCCTTCCTTCGTCAGAACAACTACAACGACGCGATTCTCACCGGCGTGAATCAGATCGCGCAGATGATTGCGGCCGATCGCGGCGTGACCTTGAACGGCATCGTCGCTCCGCGTGCACCGCCGTCCGACAGCTCCAGCATTCCGTTCTGGGTTATCCTGCTTGTCATATTCGGCATTTTCATTGTCCTCAGGCTGATCGCGCGCGCGTCGCGCAACAACATTCGCGGAGGTCGAGGTGGCGGCCCAGGAATATTCTGGCTTCCTCCGATGGGCGGCGGTTGGGGACGCGGCGGTGGTTGGGGCGGCGGCGGCTTTGGCGGTAGTTCAGGCGGCGGAGGATTTGGCGGATTTGGTGGCGGAATGAGCGGAGGCGGAGGCGCCAGCGGAAGCTGGTAGCCGCAAAATCATGAAGACTCGTCGCGAACTCCTGGAGGAATTTGTTGAGCGCCTGCGCTTTGCCGCAGGACCGGACCTCGAATCCGTTGTGTTGTACGGTTCAGCGGCTCAAGATGGGTTCCACGAAAGCTACTCTGATCTGAACCTGCTCTGCGTTTTCAAGAAATTAACCCGCGAGAATATGGCCAAGATCGCAGGCCCGGTGCAGTGGTGGTCCGTGGAGCATGGCGAGCATCCACCGCTCTTTTTTACGGCGGGGGAACTAGAGCGATCTTCGGATGTTTTCGCGATCGAACTTCTGGACATCAAGACACGCCACAAAGTCCTGTTCGGAGAGGATGTGGTCCGCGACATCGATGTTCCTCTCAATCTCCACCGCATTGAACTCGAACACGAACTACGCACCCTATTGCTGAAATTGCGGAATCATTATTTCCTTGCCCACGGCGAAGACGCCCGGCTGCGCGCTGTGCTCGCAAAATCCGTTTCTGGCGCTCTGACCCTCTTGCGGCACGCGGTGTTCGCCGTTCAGGGCCAAATGCCGGGTTCCAATCGGGAGGCTCTTCCTCGCGCTGCTCAACTGTTTGGCTTTGAGCCCGCAGCGCTGGAGAATGTCGTCCGGCTTCGGGACGACAAAGACGAGAAGTTGTCCACTCATGATCTGATAAGCATTTACGAAAATTATGTTTTGGCTATTATTGGCGCCATCAATCGCATTGATCAGCTTGCGCCAACGGAACAGTGGCAAAGAGTGCGCTAAGGCTGCGCAAACGGAATTTCGAGGTGATATCGAATGCAGAGAGCCATCGTTGTAATTATCGTATTGCTTCTGATTGCGTTTCTTCTGGGCAGCATGTATGTAGGCCGGCGCAATGAAATGGTTCGCAAACGCGAGACGGTCAACGCCGCCTGGTCGCAGGTTGATGTTGTCCTCCAGCGGCGCGCCGACCTCATCCCTAACCTTGTCGAGACGGTGAAAGGCTATGCGGGGCAGGAGCAGAAGGTGTTCGGGGACATCGCGGCTGCTCGCTCGCAGCTGCTGAATGCGAAGTCTCCCAGCGACAAGATTGCCGCGAACGGTCAGCTGGATTCGGCTCTCGGGCGATTGCTGGTGATCGTGGAAAATTATCCGCAGCTCAAGTCCAATGAGAATTTCATGCGCTTGCAGGATGAACTGGCGGGAACGGAGAACCGGATTGCAGTCGAACGCCGCCGCTACAACGAAACGGTTCAGGACTACAACACCTACATTTCGCTCTTTCCTAATAGCGTCGTTGCCGGCATGAGCGGATTCACCCGTAATGACGCCTACTTCAAAGCCGATGAAGGATCACGCCAGGCACCGCGCGTAAACTTTGGAACGCCGCAGCCTACGCCGCAACCGGCCCCGGCGCCGGCACGGTAGAGAGGCGCGGGGCGATTAAGGCGGAGCAATGGATTATTAGCAATGGAGATTGAAGTCAACTCGTTGGTTCTGGCGACGCGCATCTACGCTGCGTTGCGGGAGCGATTTTTTGTTGGGCATGCGTCCGGAGACACGGCCGAAGCAGATGGTGGTGAAGTGCTTGCCACAATCCGCGACGCGATCGTGAACTATGTGAAAGATGAAATCGAACCCGCCTGAGATTACCGGAGGGCGACAAACGTCACTGCGGCAGCAATTCCAACAAGAGCCCCAAGGCGTCCGGTGTCCCATTGAGCCGAATTGCGCTGCAATTCGGCAATATCCAATTAGCCCCCGCTGCAGTTAGGTCCGCCGGCGCAACGGTAGTGGTAAACGCAATCACCCTCGCTCCGGCGCCTTTGCCTGAACGAATGCCCGCGGGAACATCCTCCACCACCACGCAGTCTGCCGCGGAAAGTCCCAACAGTGCGGCGCCTTTGATGTAGGGCTCCGGATCCGGCTTCCCGTTCACGATGTCATTGGAGGTCAGAAAGAATTTCGGGATCGGCAATCCCGCGACGCGCAGTCTCGACTCTGCCAGCGGCCGTGTGGCCGACGTCACGACTGCCCAGCGGTCGTTAGGTAAAACCGACAGCAGTTCGCGCGAGCCAGGAAGAGCAACTACGCCTTCCGTGTCTTCGATCTCGCGCCGCTCCACTTCGCGATTCTCGGCTTCATGATCGGCGTGAGGGAGCAGATCTCGCAAGGTGGCGATACTCGGCCGCCCGTGCGCCATCCTGATCGTCGACTCTGGGTCGAAGCCGTGCTCGATCGCCCACTGCCGCCATACGCGCGCCACCGCCGGAGTGGAGTCGATCAGGACTCCATCCATGTCGAACAGTAGCGCCTTGCATGTAACCTGAATTAGCTTGCTGGTGCCTGTGCCCTGAACCATTACGGAATACTAACTGGTCTGCTTTCCGTAGCCTTCTTGATTTCCGGACGCACAGGAGTTTGGGTTTTGGACGGCAAAAACTTGTAGCAGTAGAAACCGCCGAGAATAGCCATCAATGCACCCCACCAGATTCCCGGGTGCAACTGGGCTAAAACGGTAGGTTGCGCTGGTGGAACGAATACCTGATAGATTCCGGCGCCAAGAATCAGCACGCCATTCACGAGCAACGAAATGCCGATGAAAAACCAAATCGATATATGAGTATCATGCATTTCGCACCTACCAGAAGATGAAGTTCAAAATTACGAATACGACCGAAACGACTGCAGCCCAGAACCACGGGCGATGATA
>CAZBCQ010000090.1:7363-11201 GCA_964490255.1 uncultured Terriglobales bacterium
CTGCAGCCCAGAACCACGGGCGATGATACACCGGCATGTCTCCTTCGTGCGGGATTGTCGTTGCGCCATAGACCAGACCATCTAACTCCAACTCCGTCCTCGGACGCGTGACAAGACTCACGATTACAGTCACCACGATGCAGATCAGCGCCGACCACAGCGCGCGGAACATGTTTTCCGCCATTGGCTTCGCCGCAGGTGACATGGCGATATAGCGCAGCGCGCTCGGATCTCTGTACACCCAGGCCCACATTCCAATGGACGACACTGTCCCAGCCAGCAGACCCAGGAAGCCGCCTGCGTTGGTCGCGCGCTTCCACAGCATTCCCAGGATCACCGTGCCAAACAGCGGCGCAATGAAGAAGCTGAACAGCGCCTGCACGTAATCCATGATGCTCGCCGATCGCATCACCAGGTACGCCGTGCCGATGCTGACGATAACGCCGAGCACCGTGCTCCACCGTCCCATATTCAGATAGTGGTGGTCGGTCGCGTCTTTCTTGATCACCGCGCGATAGATGTCGTAAGTCCACACCGTGGAGAATGCGGTCACGTTTCCCGCCATACCGGACATGAATCCTGCGATCAGCGCCGTCATGCCGAGCCCCAGCAATCCCGGACCGCAGTAACGCGCGAGCATCAGTGGAAGCACATCGTTATAGCTGTGCAGTCCCTGCGCAACTCCCGCAGCCGTGCTTGCCACGCTCTCTGGAACCAGCTTGATCATCGAACCGGTCGCGGGATCGCGCAGCACCGCGAGGCCAAGCAGCCCAGGCAGGATCACGATGAACGGCACTGCCATTTTGAAAGCGGCACCGATAATCGGAGCCATCTTCGCTGAGCGCAGGTCCTTCGCCGCAAGAACGCGCTGCACTACCAGGAAGTCCGTCGTCCAATAACCGGCCGAGATCACGCAACACAACCCGAACACGATGCCGATCCAGTTAATCCCCATCGGGTTGTTATTGAAGTCTCCCAGCGTGGACCACAGGTGGGTGTATTCGGCAGACGCGTTGTGCGCGATCTGCGCTTTCAGGTTCGTCCAGCCGCCGGCCTCGACTAATCCGAGAATGGGCACCAGCATCGCGCCTGCCCAGATCAACACAAACTGCAGGACTTCGTTGAAGATCGCTGATCGCAGTCCGCCGAGCACGACGTAAATCGCCACCGTGATCGATGCCACCCATATGCTGAAGTGAATGTTCCATCCCAGGACGATCTGCAGCACCTTGGCCATTGCGTACATGTTCACGCCGCTCATCAGCACTGTCATGAAGGCAAACGAAACTGCCGAGACAGCGCGCGCCGGCTCACCAAAGCGCAGCTTTAAATATCCGGGCACCGAGTGTGTCTTGCTGATGTAGTAGAACGGCATCATCACGAGCGCCAGGAACAGCATCGCGGGAATTGCGCCGATCCAGTACCAGTGCGTCGCCAGGATCCCGTACTGATAGGCGGAGCCGGCCCATCCCATAAGCTCCAGCGCACCGAGGTTGGCCGAGAGAAATGCCAAGCCCGCGATCCACGCGGTCATTTCGCGGCCCGCCATGAAAAAGTCTTCGCCTGTATTGGCTTGGCGCTTCAGGTAAAAACCGATCCCCAGAACCAGGGCGAAATAAAAGGCGATAATGACAACGTCCACCGCGCCCAGATGGACAAGACGTGAAGGCGCGACCAGCAGCAGAGCAGGAATCATCGTTTATCAGTGAGAACTGAAACCATCCTTCAGTCCCCTCCTCGGCATTGGCACAATCGTTTGTTTTTGCTGACCGTGAACGTTAACGGAGGCTGTGCTGGATGTCAATGCATTAGTAGAGCCCCAGAAGCTCGATGGAGCCCACACGCGCTGGAGTGGGTAAAGAACATTTCTTCGCGCGCCGGAGTAACCGAGGACTGATTTTCGATCACAAACTACAAAGTTCCTCGATTACCAGTCTCCGTCACGACCACCGGAACCATCTCAGCGCGAGGATGAACGAAATCCCGCCCCACGCGCAAAGCACGAGTAACCTGCTTCCCTGCGCGGCCAATGACCCGCCTTCGAGAATCGTCGACCGCAATGCGTCATTCAGGGCGGTTAAAGGAAGTATCTTGATGAAAGGCTGCATGATCGCGGGAAATCTCTCGTACGAAAAGAAACATCCCGAAAACACCCACATCGGCAGCATCACGATGTTGATTATGCCGTTCGCGGTTTCGATCTTGTTGGCGCGGCACGCGGACAGCAGACCCAATCCTGCAAACGTCAATGCGCCCAGCGTGCTGATCAGCAAAATCGTCAGCGACGAACCCATGACGGGTAGCTTGAACGCCAGCACACCAAATCCCAACAGCAGCACGAGTTCCACGATCATCAGGACCAGGCGGCTACTGCCCATCGCCATCAGAAAATCCGCTCGCCGCATCGGCGTCGCCACGAATCGTTTCAGCAGTTTTCGCTGGCGCATCTCCACCAGCGCAAAACCGATGCCCCACATACCCGATCCCATCAGGTTCATCCCGAGCAGGCCGGGAATGAGGAAGTCGATATAGCGCGCACCTGGCTCGCTGGAGACGTGTGTCGACGTCTGCACCAGATCTTTGCGCCCGCTACCTGTCTGGATCGCATCGTTCACCTGCGACTTCGCCAATACGCTCTCGGGCCGCGCAGGATCATATTCATACTGCATGGATCCATCGGCTTGAGGCGTGACCACCAGATCGAACTTGCCCAACCGAAATGCCTTCAGCGCTTCATCTCGCGGCAGGACCTCGGTATGAAAGCCTGTCTTGAGCATCTCTGCCGTGCGCCCCGCACTATCTCCCGCGACCACCGCCACGCGACTCACGTCGGCTGGTTTGTTGCGGAACGCAATTCCCAATCCGAGGGCAAGCAGGATGGGGAACGCGAAAATCCAGAAGATGACTTCCGGCTCGCGCCGCAGCTCTTTCAGACGCGCACCCAGCAGATGCCAATAGCCTGCCCAATGACTGTTGCGATGCGCGGGTGCAGGCGAACCTGGCTTGCTATCAGTTTTGACTTCCAACTCGGCAGCACCATGCGCATTCATCGTCTTCTACTCCTCGCGAAGATGTCGTCCGGTTAATTGCACGAACACATCTTCCAGGCTGGCCTGGCGCGTTGTCAGATGATCCAGCTGCAGACCGCGCTCTTCGACTGCCGCCAGCAACGCCGGAATGGTTGCATGCGGCTCGCGCGCATTCAGCACTGTCAAACCGTCGTCCTGATGCACCGCCTCAACGCCCGGCAGCTTGCGCCATTCGTCTTTAGCGACGGCGTGGCCATTACTCGTTACGAACTCGATCATCTGTGTGCCGCAAGTTCGCTCGATTAACTCGCGCGGCGTGCCTGACGCGATGATCTTGCCGTGATCGACAATCGACAGCCGATCGCAGAGCTTCTCTGCTTCATCCATGTAGTGCGTGGTCAGCAACACCGTTCCGCCACGCTGTTGGAAAATTCGAATGATCTCCCATAGCTGGCGCCGGCTTTGCGGATCGAGTCCCGTCGTCGGCTCGTCGAGGAACAATAGCTTCGGATTCCCCACCAGCGCCGTCGCCACTGCCAGCCGCTGCTTCTGTCCGCCGGACAACTTTCCTACCCATGCGTCGGCCTTTTCAGTGAGCGCCATATCTTCCAATACTTCTTCGGGCCGTCGCGGATTCTCATAAAAGCTGGCAAATAGATTGATGGTCTCGCGCACGCTGAGTTTCTCGCCCAAACGTGTCTCCTGCAGCGAGATTCCGATCAACTCGCGCAACTCCTGCGCATGCTTGTCCCAGGTCTTGCCGAAAATTTCGACGTCGCCCGATGTTGGTTCGAGCAGGCCTTCCAGGA
>CAZBCQ010000090.1:11301-16790 GCA_964490255.1 uncultured Terriglobales bacterium
GTCGTGGTCTTGCCTGCTCCATTGGGACCGAGCAGGCCAAAACACTCGCCTGCCTGGATCTCCAGATCGAGCCCGGCCACGGCCTCTACTTTTCCGTCGTAAGTTTTTCGAACATTGTGGCAGCGTACGGCAACGCTCATGATTTCTGCCCCGCTCGGCATTTCATCATGGATTGGAAGTGGAGTCTACCGCATGAAAATGACAGCTAGCGTCTACACGAAATGCAGATTGTGTACTCCCCTGCTGTCATCCCGAGCACAGCGAGGGAACGCTATTTCTCCTAGGATTTCTGTCAGGCCAGACCTAGTCGTCCATCTTCCTAGCAACTAGCAACTGACAACTACTTACAGCCATCCCTTTGCCCTTGCGATCCTCGCGGCTTCCACCCGATTGGCAGCGCCTAACTTGCTGATCGCCTCAGACAGATAATTCCGCACCGTTCCCTCGGACAAGTTCAAGTTGGAAGCGATATCGTTGCTTGCCAGTCCATCGCCCGCCATACGAAGTACCTGGCGCTCGCGATCGGTTAGCGGGTCCATCTCGCTCCAGGCCTCCGCCGCAAGTTCCGGATCGATCACACGCAGCCCGCGATGCACCCGCCGCACTGCATCCGCCAATTCTTCGGCACGCATGTCTTTGAGCAAGTATCCCGACGCGCCCGCATCGAGCGCGCGCCGCAGATATCCCGACCGGGCGAACGTCGTGAGGATGATGACCCGCGTTCCGATATGGCGGCGCTTCAGCTCGCCCGCCAGTTCCAGTCCCGTCATCAAGGGCATTTCGATGTCAGTGATCAGCACATCGGGGTGATTTCCAATGATGGCGTCCAGCGCCTCGCGTCCGTTTCTGGCCTGCGCCACCACTGCGATGTCGCCTTCAATCTCCAGCAGCGCCGCGAGCGCGCCCAACACCATGCCCTGATCTTCGGCGATCAGTACACGAATCGTCTTCCGCGCATCTTTCACCGCCGGATTCATCACGCGTGCCCCTCCCCAGACTTCAGCGGCAGGGTAATCGTGATCCGTGTCCCCTGCGCCGTCCAGCGCTCCACGTGTCCACCTAAGGCTTCAATGCGCTCACGCATTCCGCGAATGCCATTGCCCTCCACCTGTTTGCCGCCGCGTCCGTCGTCCTCAATTTGCAGAAGGCAATCGCCGTTCACGCGCTGCAACTCGACCTTGCAGCTTCGTGCGTCGGCATGACGCACTACATTCGTCACCGCCTCACGCATCGCTAGGGCCAGAACACTTTCTTGTGCGGGACTGAGTCCGATCTCTTTCGCTTCGCAATCGAATCTCACGCCCGCAGTTTCCAGCGTGGCCCGAGCACGCGCCATCTCTTCGGAGAGACCTTTCGCACGGTAACCGCGAATCGCATGGCGTACATCGCTCAAAGCGTCCCGCGAGATCTTTTCCACATCGCGAATCTCATTCTTGGCGCGCTCCGGATCGCGTTCCATCAGCTTCGACGCCAATTCCGATTTCAGCACGATGATTGAAAGCGTATGTCCCAGTACGTCGTGCAGATCGCGGGCAATGCGCTCGCGCTCAGCGACTTTGGCGAGATGCTCAACTTCTTCCTGCGCCATCTTCAGCTTTTCCGACTGACGCTTCGCCTGCGCGAAGTGCAGGTTCACTCCACCTACAAGCGCCGAAAATACAAGTCCGGTGAGCCAGGTTGAAGTCGCCGCATGAGTGAACCACGATTCCAGGCAGATGATCCCCAGCAGCCCACAAAGCAGCTTGAGCCCGAGCGGGGTATCACCGACGAAGGCTATGAATGACGATCCATAAATGAAGAACGCCACCGCGCCCGGATTCGAGGGCGTCAGCAGAACACCGAGCAAGACGATTCCCGACGTGTTCAGAACCAATGGCCATCCGGAGAGCCAATATCCCCGCAGATACAAAGCTACGAACACCACTGTCGCCGCGATCGTGACCGCCCATTCCCTGCGACCTACGTGGTCGAAGATTGGGTGCATCAAGAAAAAACAGAGGTACACCAGCCACGCGTAGGGCGTCCATCCCAGGAAATGATTTTTGGGCAGCAGCCGCATGGCGTCAGTTTACCCGTTCCTTGTTCGTCGGGAACAAGTCCTGAACCTCTTCCGCAAACGGACAGACGATGCCGTACCAAATCCCCGCTGCCGACGCGAGCACTACTCCGACCTTCTGCGCGTTTCCGAAGTAAAGGGCGGCGAGCAGCGCAAACAACGCCATGCTCCACAAAATTCGTTCAATCTGACAGAAGCTCATAATCCACCTCGCTGTTATCCGTACAGCTTTCCCTGATCTCGCGAGTAGCCGATGCGCGCAATGCCCAGGAACAGCAGAGTGGCGCCAAGCAGCGCCCGTACGTGCCACCATGGCGAGCCAGCGTTGGCTAACCCGACCACCTGCAACGCCAGTTGGCTCAGGTGGAAAGGCGGCAGATAGGTGGCGATGTGCTGCAGTGTCTTAGGCAGCATCTGCACCGGGATCCACAATCCGGAACAGAACGATAGCGGCAGATAGATGAGGTTCACCATCGCCGGAGCCGAGTTCGGTTTTGCGAAATAGCCGATCGCCAAACCCAGCGCGCAGAACGGAATCGACCCCAGCATAAGTACCGCCACCATTTTGAGGATCTGTAGAGCATGCAAATGCACCCCGCCGAACGCCAGGCCGAGTGCGAGCAGCAGCAGAGAAATGATCGCGCTGAACAACATGCTCGTAGTCACCTTGGCTGCGAAATAGGCGTAGGGCGGCATCGGACTGGCTCGCTTCAATTCCAGCCAGCCCTGTCCACGCTCGACCGTCATGCCGACCCCAAAACCGAAAAGCGCGGCGCCCATTACGCCAAAGGTCCCGTAGCTGGCGATCAGAAAGGTTGAAAAAGGAAACTGCCCGGGCGCCTGCTTGCCGCCCATCACCAGTCCAAAGAGGATGTAAAACATTGCCGGCAGCAGAATGGTCGAGACAGCGAATACCGGCAAGCGAATCGCCTTCAGAAACTCGTACTTCGCTTCTTTGGCGTAGATTTTCAGCACGTCGGGCTGATGGCGTCGAATCGTCTGCTCATTCAGGACTGTGCTAGCTGCACTCATTTCGTCACCTCGTCTCCGCGGCTGAATTTCCGTTGTTGCTCTGCGTCAATGCCAGGAACGCCTCTTCTAATCCCGCGCTTGCCACTTCCAGATCGCTGAGCGTCAGGTCGCGCGCCAGCAACTCGCGCAAAACTGGCTCCGCATGCGAAACATGGATTTCAATCGCATCGCGATCCTGCTTTGCTTCCAGTACACCTCGCATCGCACGTACCTCTTCCAGCGGGACTCTGCTGACGCACCGAATCTTTCTGCCGGCGGTCTGCGCCTTGATGTCGGCCGGGGATCCTTGGGCCACAATCTCTCCGCGGTTGATTACGACAACTCGATTCGCCAGCGCATCCGCCTCTTGTAGGTAATGCGTGGTCAGCAGCACGGTCTTTCCGCGCGCCACCAGTTTGCGGATCTCATCCCACAGCAGGCGCCGTGCCTCGACATCCAGCCCAACCGTGGGCTCGTCCAGGAATAGCAAGTCGGGATCGCCGCAGATCGCGAGCGCGAACAACGCCCGCTGCCGTTGCCCGCCGGACAGCTCGCCGAATGGCTTGCTCTCCAGTCCCTTGAGACCGGACGCCTCGATGACTTCACTGAGCGGCATCGGATTCGGGTAATAGCTCGAGAACATGTCGATGTGCTCGCGAACTTTGAGCGTTTCGGGGACTCGCCCCACTTGCAGCATCGCACCCGTCTGAAGGCGGTTTTCGGGATTCCGCGGATCGCCACCGAATACGGTCACCACTCCTTCGCTTGGCGGTGTGAGGCCGAGCAACAGTCGCACTGCTGTGGTCTTTCCGGCGCCGTTCGGGCCGAGCAGAGCAACGATCTCACCCCTGCGGACAGAGAAATCCACCTTATTGAGCGCGCAGACCGCACCGTATTTTTTCGTCACGCCCCGCAGCCCTGCGATGATCGAATCCGCATGTCTCGCCGGCCTTCTGATCCCTTGCTGCACTGTCGCTGTCATGCACCCTCCATCAGCCAACGCGGACATCATCGGTTTGTTCATTGGCCACCGCTAGTGCCGATCATCACGGCTGCTCGATGACAAATGTCACCTGTGTAGGACAGGGCGGGTGCCCCACCCTCGCCTTCTTTTGGCGTGGGTGGGAGTACGAACTCCGCGGGCGAGGGGCCCACCCCACTGCACTAGAATGGATACATGAAGCGTTCCGGAACCGCCGACGTCCCTCTACATGGCGGGCGCGTCCCTCCGTGGCTCGCGGAGCGCATGACCAAGCTGGGCACCGCCATTTCTGAGACCGTGCTACATCACTACGGACGCCCCGAGTTGCTATCGCGCCTCAGCGATCCTTTCTGGTTTCAGGCGCTCGGCTGTGTCATGGGCATGGACTGGCACTCATCGGGGATCACCACATCAGTTTTGGGAGCACTGAAACGCGGTCTGAATCCGCGTTCTGACGAACTGGGGATTTACGTTTGCGGAGGGCGAGGCCGGCACTCGCGGCGCACGCCCGATGAACTTCGATCACTGGCCGACAAGCTGAGTCTCGATGGCGACTCGCTCGTGCGTACCAGTCGTCTTACCGCGCGCGTCGACAACAACGCCATTGCCGATGGCTTCCAGCTCTACTTGCATGGATTCATTCTCAGCCGGGAAGGAGACTGGACGGTTGTGCAGCAAGGGATGAATGATGCGTCTGGCCTGGCACGACGCTATCACTGGCACTCCGCGTCGGTTCGCGACTTCACGCTCGCGCCGCACACCGCCATCGTTGGCGAACCGCAGGGAACAATTATGAACCTGGTGGACGCCCAAGCCCGGCCCGCGCAAAACGCACTGCTCGCAATTGCGCACGAGCACCCGGACAAGACTCTCGCGGAAGCCCGCAAGCTCACGCTTCCATCGCATCACGAAGTTCGCGCTGAGAACGTAGACCTGAAACGTCTCGGAGCCGTACTCGCCCTGGCCTACGAACGCGAATTCCGCGACTTCGCTTCTTTGCTGTTGCTGGAAACTCTCGGCCCGCGCACGTTGCAGTCTCTCGCACTCGTCGCCGAAGTCGTCCACGGCACGCCCAGCCGGTTCAGCGATCCCGCACGCTTCTCTTTCGCACACGGCGGCAAAGACGGCCATCCCTTCCCCGTGCCGCTGAAGACCTACGATGAATCGCTCTCTGTTTTGAGACGTGCGCTGGACAGCGCAAAGGTTGGCGATACAGAAAAGATCGACGGCTTCAAGCGTCTCGACCGATTCACGCGCTCGATCGAACGCCGATTGCAACCAACGGCAAACTTTGAGGAAGCGGTCGCGCACGAACGCGCCATTTCGCCATCTATCGGCGGGCGTACTGTGATGGACGACAAACGGGACAAAACCACTCCCGCCTTCCGGAAACAACTTTCGTTGTTTTAAGAATTCCCATCTCCGGATATCATCTCGCGA
>CAZBCQ010000091.1:0-16775 GCA_964490255.1 uncultured Terriglobales bacterium
GGGTCCTTGGGATCGCTGGCGTGAAGCGAGAAGTAATAAGGTGAGCGGGCACCGGAGCGAGTCCCCACCGGACTACGCCTGCGGCGTGCCCACTAGGGGCGGTAGTGATGATCGAGCAGCAGGATCGCGAACAGCAATAGCAGGTAAGTAATCGAATAGCGAAAAACGCCCATCGCCCGCTCCGGGCTGCAGCGAGCCTTCAGGGCATATGCCCGCCCTACGAAAATCGCGTTCAGCACCGTTGCCCCTGCGAGGTATGCAAGTCCGCTGAGGCCAGTGAGATAGGGCAACGTGGTCACGACGCAGAGCAAGACGGCATAGAGCAGAATGTGAGTGCAGGTGAGTTCCACCCCGTGTGTCACCGGCAGCATGGGTATGCCCGCCTTGGCATATTCCGCGCGTCTCGCGATCGCCAGCGCCCAGAAATGGGGAGGCGTCCAGACAAAGATGATCAGAAATAGTAGCAACGCGTTTGCGTCGACACTGTTCTGGACCGCGGCCCAGCCCAGCAGCGGCGGCGCCGCGCCCGCCGCGCCCCCAATCACGATATTCTGCGGAGTTAGGTGCTTCAGCCACACTGTGTAAAGAACGGAATACCCGATCAACGAGCCGAGGGTCAGCGCGGCCGTCAATATGTTAACCCAGAGCACCAGAACCGTCATGGCCGCCAGGCCCAGCATGATCGCGAATACCAGTGCCTGGCGCTGCGTGAGCTGGCCGCTCGGCAGCGGACGGCGCCGGGTGCGCCTCATCGCCGCATCGAGCTCACGATCGATCACATGGTTCAGCGCGGCTGCCGAAGCCGCCGCGAGCCAGATGCCCACGCAGGCGAGAAGCACCAGATCGAGTCGCGGGAGACTGCGGCTCGCCAACAGCATCCCCACGCACGCCGTGAAGACAATGGCTGCCACGACCTTGGGCTTCGTGAGCTGCCAGTAGCTGCGTAGACCGCTCAAATAGCCTGTCGCTACGGCGACTGCAGATGACAGCATACTGTCGACCCCCGTGTCACAAACGCAGCACCCATGCGTTCATCCCTCGTGTAGAGACCCTATAACAGGGGGGCTCACAGGAACCACGGAAGCCGATTGCGTTTCGGCTTCGGATCTCGCCATTGTCTGCAAACGCAACGGCACGCGGCACGGACACCACCCGTGGATGCAGCTGGGAAGAAGCAGTTGTCGGTGGTTAGCAGAAGCTGGCGATCGGTGTGCTACATGCGAGTCCGGCCGTCGTAGGGTCAACTCCAGCATGGCACGCGCGCTGTGGGCGCAGTGCAGGTGGTCAGAGATTTATAGGAAGCAAGAGGAGATGATTTGTGCGAATTTCAAGCCAGGAAATACTCGTAGCCGCGGTCCTATCGCTTGTCTCGAGCGTGACGATCGCTGCATCAAAGACCGTTGATCCGTACAAGCTGCCCAAAGTCGAATGCTCATCGCTGCGTTACTCTAAGGCGTTCTTGGATAAGTATCCGACCGCTCCCGCAGCCTGTCTGGAAGCACGCGTGTACAAGGGTGAGACATACATGGAGGTGAAGGGCAATGTCTATATCCTCGACTACCCCACGCTGTCGGTTGCGCTCATGGACCCGTATGGCAACACGCTGGGAACGGTTACGGTTAGAGATTCGAAACTTCGCGTGATCATGGATGGAAAGGAAACGGACGTGGCCGATCTGCGCACCGACCAGGAGCTCACGTTGTGGGTTCCGGAGTCGATGTTCTCTGCCGAGCCCACGGCGGCCGAGCAGTAAGCGTTAGTGGCGCCAGGCCGCAGGCTACGCCTGCGGCCTGGCGTCGCTAGTGTGTGTCTCACATTCGCCGTCCCGATACGCATAACAATCGGTCCAATCCCTCGCTCAAGCGTTCGCAGGCTCCCGTCGCGACTGCGATAAGACCGGCCGGCGCGAATGACGAGACCTGTCAGCTGATTGGACACTCCGCGACTCCACCGCCGACAGATCCCTGCGCAACCGTTGCGATTTGATCGGCGATGAGGGCGACGGCGCGCTGGTACCCCCTGACCATATCCGGGTAACCCTCCCTCACCTGCTCGTACGCGCGTGTTCGGCAGACGACCCGGACGTCCTTTCCGGCTTCCTTCAGCTCAAAACGCCACGAAGCCTCGATGAGCGCGTATTGATTCGGGGACGATTCGAAGCGCTCAACATTGAGACGCACCGATATGGAATCTGCTCCTGTCGCCTTGGCGAGATCGCCATCGCCGAGTCTCTGCAGAAGCTCAACCGAAAGAGCGTTCTGCAGCTCATCAGCGACCGGAGCGATCCATCGATCGCCGTCCGCAATCGCGATGCCGCTACCGGGGAGCTGGGTAACGAGTTCCAAGCGATCGACCTGAGCGGGAATCCTGACCGGGTCGACTTTCATCCTAGAGCCAGCTGCCGCCGCCCCGGAGGGGTTGTGCCCCGATTCGGGCACGAGCGTATAGAAGCGAGGGGATGTCGAAGCGCAACCAGCCAAGAGCGACGTGATGACGATGCATGACCAGCGCACGACGTTCATTCGGTCCCCCGCGGAGCGGCAGTAGATGATTTGCTCACCGTCGATTGCGAAGGATGTCGGCCGCGAAGCAGGGCCTCCGGGTGACGGTCGAGATAGTCGGTCAGCGAACGCACGGAGCGTAGGGTGCTTCGCGTTTCCACCAGTGTCTGGTCGATGTTGTCACGCCATGGAGCATCGCCGGCCAGCGCGTGGTCGACCGTTCCCAGCGTCGTGTGCAGGGAATTGAGAGCTGCATCCCCCGCCGGCAGCACGTCTGTTCGCAATTCTCGGAGAGCGCTGTCCAGGTCGACGAGGTCCTCATCGAGATGCCCGCCGATCTGCACTATAGGAATACGATCGATCTTGTCGACGATGCTCACGAGCTTCTGCTGCAACTCCTGAACGCTCCCCGGGACCGTCGGGATCTCCAGTGGGCGCGCGCCCACGTTAAATCTTGTCTGGCGAGTCCCCGGGATGAAGTCCAGGGCGATGTAGAGTTGGCCGTAAGGAGACTCCCGGTGCGCGGTTGGGCTCGCAAACCGCGTGCCACCACCTGCGAGACGAGTCTTGCCATCTTCGCCCGCGAAAGACGCGCTAGCTGATCAATGCGTAGAAGATCACGACGGAACTCACTGACAGCACACGACAGCGGCTCGATCTGCCCAACCGAGCGCCATCGAAGAAAGCCGGTACATACACGCACGGGGCGGGGTCCGCCAAGACCGGCGAACGGGGGATTGAGACGATGCTTCGGCAGGAAGCATCCATCAGGCCAGCTCATTGATCGGGTAATGCTTAAGTTGCAGACGATATGTCGGATCAATTCCCAACTTGTGAAGCGACACCGCCTTCATTCGACCGCGCGCCTGGTGGCAGCTCGCTAAGAGCGATTTCGAGGCGGCAGCCCACTAGCTCGCCCGCAGTTAACCGAGTCGATGGCAGTCCTGCTCAAGTTCCAAGCGGCGTCGAGCCGCAGCATCGGGACAAACTTCTAGTTAGAGGCGAGGAACCGCAACCGGGGTCACATCTCATCTCGCCCCGGCGCGGATACATGCACCATGGGATCTACGTCGGTGATGGCAAGGTCGTGCACTATTCGGGTCTCGCACGCGGACAATTCCGTGGACGAATCGAAGAAGTGTCGCTCGCGCAGTTCGCATACGGCCGCGGCGTATGGACACGAAGTTCCGACCTGCCGGAATTTCCTCCACAAGAAGTGATTGGGCGGGCCCGCTCCCGCGTGGGCGAGAACCGCTACCGAATATTGCGCAATAACTGCGAACACTTCTGCGAGTGGTGCCTGCACGGAGAATCACGCAGCTACCAAGTCGAGCGCTTATTTTGTACCCGCCCTGCCCTGGGCATGATACTCGGGGTTATCTCGTTGGCCGCCGGTAAGCGCAGACAATCTGAAAACACGAGAAGGCAAAACCGTTTTACCGGGTGGCAGGCAATCTAGGGTTGCGAAGAGTGGGATGACCTGCCGGAGGCGCTTACCACCAAAAGGAGGTCCCGAACTTCCAAGCGCCAGATCGACCCTTCGCGCTAAATAAGGTCCTCAAGATCGAAGTGCCGCACCAGACGCGGCGGTTGTCTAGAGGAGGCCTGAAATGCCGCAAGGCTCTGCTTTACCGTGCTCCCCCCTTGTCGCTGAGCTCGACCGTGCCGAGACGACGCAAGTAGTGGAAGCGGCAAGGGCGCTGATTGAAGTTGATCCTCGGAAGCTGTCATGGCGCGATCATACAATGCTGGCCGCCTACGTCGCATTGCAACGCCCCGACCGCGAAGAGTGCCATCGACTCTTGGCGCACTCGCTCGCCGCTTCGCCGATCGCATCACAAGCCTTTGCTCGCTTTCCGACGCAAATGGCGGAGCTCTGCATCGAGGCTTTACGTTCGGGCACCGAGACGGTGCGCGAGCTCACCAAACAGTACTCCCGACGGCCTTCTCCGGGGCTGGAAAGCGCGCGGACCTGGCCGTTCAAGGTGTTTGTGCTGGGACGCTTTCAAGTGCTCAAGGACGATGCCCCGATTCGCTTCTCGCGGCGCCAGCAGCGCAAGCCGCTAGAGCTGCTTCAGGCACTGATTGCATTCGGTGGCACCGAGGTTGGCGCTGGCAAGCTCACCGATGCCCTATGGCCCGACTCCGAAGGTGACGCCGGTTACCACGCCCTCGAGAGCGCCCTGTACCGTCTTCGCCAGTTGCTCGGTGCGCCGAGTGCCGTCGTCATGGCGGGTGGAAAACTTACGCTGGATAGCCGGCAGCTCTGGGTGGATATGTGGGCATTCGAGAGTGAGCTGCGAGCGGGAACTGCGGATGACAGCAGCCCTGCTGACCGACTCTCGCGACTGCGTGAGCTCTACGTGGGGCATTTTCTTGCGCAGGAGGGTGAAAAAACCTGGGCGGTTGAAAAACGTCAGATCCTGCGCGAGAGGTATGTCCGGGCCATCGGTGATTTCGCGCGGAGTTATGAGAAGCGCGGTCTGTGGCAGGAGGCCGCCGGCGTATACCAGGTTGGAATCGAGGTGGACGGCCTGGAGGAAGAGTTTCATCGCGGGTTGATGATGTGTTACCGCGAGCTTGGAGATCACGCGGCGGCTGTGCAGGCTTACCGTCGGTGCAGCGAGCTTCTGCTCAAGAGATTGGGAGTGCAGCCGAGCTCGAGAACGCTGACGCTTTACCAAAGTGTCAGGCGCGAAGCCATGTCACGAGCTGTTGCTGGAGTAGCTTTAGATCTCGCGCCCATGCGCAAACTGCGAAGGATCGAATAGCTGACTGCCGCTCTTCAATAGCGCAGGATGGCGGTGATGCCGTAAGTGGGAGGTGGATGGCTCAACATGTAATAGGGCAGTGAGCCCGGCGCGTTGTGCGAAATCGCGAGCGGCGCTTCTTCGTTTGTGACGTTCTTTCCAAAGAGCGACAGTTCCCAACGACCCACAAAAATCCCAGCGCGCACGTCCAGTGATTTCTCGGAGCCCGCGAGGCGAGCTGTGGAATCGTACCCGAAAGTTCGGGGATCAAAAGCTGGGTAACCGTTATGATAGCTATAGTCGGCCCGGAAGAATGTCCTGTGGTGGACTAGCGTGAAGTTGTAGACCAGCCAGGCAGCGATAGAGAACGGCGGGCCTCCGATGACGTCCCCTTTCTCGACAAGCACGGCATTGAGCCCTTCATAGACGTTCCGATCGTAGGTCAGACTGACATAGCCTGCGTTAAACCCTGCAAGAAGTTTCTGTGTTAGTTTGAAACGTGCGGAGATATCGCCGCCATAGCCGGTTGCCGAGCCGAGATTGCCCACATAGGTAAATCCGCAAGATGGCAGCAGGACGGGTCTCTGAATAGCCTGCCACTTTATGGTGTAAATGCTCGAATCAAAGGCAAGGCGTCCCCCGAACAGGCTGTCCTTCGCCCCGAGCTCGTAGCTCCATAGCGAGTCGGGCAAGTAAGTGGCGGGCGTCGTCGTCAACCCGAGCGCATGAAGATCTGTGTTGCACAGGTTCGGCGGCACGTTACCATTGACGCCTCCCGGACGAAAGCCTTTGGTGGCAGTCGCATACAGGTAGTTGTCTGCATCAAGCTGATAGGAAATGCCGAGTCTCGGTGTTCCAGACCGATTACCCTGTGTCCCGGAAATGGGCGTGAGCGGTAACCCGGTGGAGGTCGCGGTCTGGTCGAAATGGAACCGGTCATCGGAAATTCGAAGCCCGGCAATCACCTTGACGGCACGTGTCACGTTTCCCTCGACATACCCGTAGCCCGCCAATTGCCGATCAGTCGCTTCGGTGAACTGGGTGAAGGCGGGGAGATTGCCATTGACCTTCGTATACAGGGCTTGTCCGTCGGTCCTGAGATTGTGATCGGTCTGTGTGAGGTTGGAATAGAAGACACCGACCGTCCACACGAGGAAGGCCGATCGATCGTTCGACTGTAGCCGTGCTTCCTCGGTGAACCCTCGCTGGTTGTTGTCGACGTAGGCAGCGGATGGCTCGTCTCCAGCCAGAAACCTCAGTGGATCACCATCAAAGAGCGATGCGAAGTAGTTAGTGTAATCGAGCTTCGCTTCCTCCAGATGGTAGAACCAGGACAGATTTGAAGTGAACAGCATCCGGTCCAGGCTGAGCTCCATCTTCAGCGCCGGCAAGTAGAACCTCTCGGTCGCTGGCTGACGCAGTCGGCTTGCCCGGCTGAATTCATCTGCATCCGGATCACTCAGAGTAGACCAATACACGTTACGATCGTGGCTGCTGACGCCTTGATATAGGAGCGAAGCTGTCACTTTCAGGTTCTCGACCGGCACTATCGTCAGCGCGGCTCTGCTCTCTACCGACTGCTGGTAGTTGGCGTTGGCATCGATCCTCTGTCCGGTATCGGGAGAGACACGGTCGATGTAGCCTCCGTCGTGCCGCCCCCAAACGCTCAGGCGGAAGCCCGCTCTGTCTTCCACGATCGGCCCACCGACGGCAGCTCCCACCTCGTAGCTTGGACCACCATTCAGCGTCTCCGAGATCTCGCCGCGCGCGTAGCCGCTGTACGTGCGCAGCCCAGGCTCCGGCGTGATGAAGCGAATGGCACCGCCCTCTGCGCCGGCTCCGAACAGTGTGCCTTGCGGGCCGCGTAGAACCTCAATGCGATCGAGATCGAACACCTGCGGGAAGGCATTCGAGTTCCAGTAGCCGACGTTGCGTATCTGCACGGGTGTGTCGTCGATGTAGATTCCGGTGGTCGGTGCGCCTACGTCGGAGAAAACACCGCGGATGGCGAGATTGCTGCTGTTGTTGCCCACAACGCCCGTCGTGTGAGTGAAACGGACGTCAGGTATCAAACGGGCGATATCGTCCATTTGCTTGATGCCCTGGTCGACCATCAGCGCCTCGCTCAGGGCGCTGACGTTGAGCGGGACCCTGTTGACGTCCTCAACCCTGGTCGTCGCGGTAACGGTAATCTCCTCGAGCGTAGGCTTGGCCGTCTGGATCTCGTCGGCAGCTTTCACTGCACCCACGCCCAGCAGCGCCGAAAGCATGGCCGCGATGCGCCCAAGGGTGAGCTGCGGCATGTCGCAGGCGAGGAGGATGGCAGCTCGCATAAACGCGCCGCTTGTTCGCTGTAGCACGTACATCGGAATCGCTTGGGCTATCTTGAGCCGCAAGGGGAGCGAGGAGACCTGGCGCAAACTCGTTTTGTCAGCGAACGTCGCGTCGGATATTGTGCACCTGGGCGAGTCCACGCACACGCTTATCGCCCCGATGGGCGATCCAACCTGTCTAGGAGGGTCAGTTCTATGCGGGAGCCAGCGTCCAAGACTGTATTGCGCTATGGACTTGCGGTCACCGCAGTAGCGGCGGTGCTGGTTACGACGCTCGTGCAAAACCACATCCAATCGCCTTTGGCGTTCAATGCTCAACTCTGCCTGATCGCCATAGCAATCACCTTCTGGTACGCGGGAGCCGGCCCAGGATTGCTGGCGCTCGTACTGTCGTGCGGCATGGTCAGCCTCTTCATCAGAGGCCACGTCATCGGCTCAGATTTCGCATTGACCCAATTTACTGCGTTCACTGTTTTTTTCAGCCTGCTGATTCTCTGGTTCAGTGACGTACGCCGTCGCGCTGAACGACTACTGACTGAAGCGCGCGATAACCTGGAGCGCCGCGTGGTGGAGCGGACGGCCAAACTGAAAGAAGCAGAAGCCAAATTCCGCGACTACGCCGAGAGTGCCTCCGATTGGTTTTGGGAAACCGGTCCGGACTACAAATTTACGCTGTTGACCGAGAATGCGTTTGGCTCAAACGGGGCGGCTCGGATCGGCACGACCTGCTGGGATCACGCTCTCGACCTTGAAACGGAACCGGAGAAGTGGCGGCTTGTTCGGGGGACTCTCGAAGCACGTAAACCGTTCCGTGACTTCGTATATTGCACTATGGGCGGCAATGGCTCTCCAATGTACGTGAAGGCTAGCGGCAAACCAGTGTTTGACTGCAACGGAGAATTCCGTGGCTATCGCGGCACCGGTACCGATGTGACAGCAACCATGCGCGCGCAGGCCGATTTGCAGCGCAGTGTACAAGAGCTGCAAAGAAGCGAGTTCTACCTCGCCGAAGGGCAGCGTCTCGGTCATACGGGGAGCTGGGCTTTCAATCCTTCGGGTTTTTTTGACTATTGGTCTCGGGAACTGTTTCAAATCTATGGCCTCGACCCGCAGAAGGGCGCCCCTACGCTCGAGCAGTATCTGGCCACCATTCATCCGCACGACCGCGACTTCATGGCAGAGACCGTAAAGAGCATGTGTGAACAGGGTTCCGGTTGCGACGTGAAGAAGCGGATCATTCGACCGGACGGCGCGGTTCGCTATGTTCGATGCGTTGGCGTTCCAGTCGTCGACAATGGGGTTCTCAAAATGCTTCTGGGAACCGCCATGGATGTGACCGAGCAAGAGCAATTGACTCAGGAGTTGCAGCGCCGCGAGGCCTACCTGGCCGACGCACAAAGACTCAGTCACACAGGCAGCTTCGGTTGGCAACCTGACACAGGCAAGCTCGTCTGGTCAGACGAGACCTATCGCATTTTCGAGTTCGACCGGTCGGTCAAGCCAACAATAGATTCGGTAGTGCAGCGCGTCCATCCGCAGGACCGGCCCGACTTGCAGAAGGTCCTCGCTGACGCCTCTCGAGGAGCGACAGATTTCGAGCATACCTATCGTCTGCTGCTGCCCGACGGGCGAATCAAGCACGTCCACGCATTAGCTCACGCTCTGCAAGATGCGTCTGGCAATCGCGAGTTTGTTGGGGCGGTGACTGATATCACCGAGCGCAAGCGGGCGGAGGAGGATCTGCGCGCCAGTGAGCGCAAGTATCGCCAACTGGTAGATACAACTCCGGCGTTTATTCACACCGCTTTGCCTGATGGCTCTCTCGACTTTCTGAGCCGGGGCTGGCTGGAATATGGTGGCCTGCCTCAAACAGATCTTCTGGACTGGCGCTGGACCGCAGCAATCCATCCCGAAGACGTCGAAGGGTTCGTGGACAAGTGGCGCGCAGCACTCGCGTCCGGAGAACCCTTCGTGGCCGAATCACGAGTGAGGCGGGCTGATGGTGAGTACCGCTGGTTCCTACAGCGCAATGTACCACTGCGAGACGAATCGGGGACCATCGTCAAGTGGTACGGCACAGGTATTGACATCGAAGAGCGCAAGGCAGCTGAGGAGTCCCTCCGGAGCAGTGAAGCGTACCTGGCGGAAGCGCAGAGGCTGAGCCAGACAGGCAGTTGGGCCTGGAGTCCGGACCACGATATCAGCTACTGGTCGGAGGAATGCTACCGTGTTCTGAGTTTCGATCCACAGGATGGTTTGCCCCGATTCGAGGATTTCTTGCAGCGGATTCATCCTGACGACCAACCCGGCTTCAGGGAAATCATCGGAATGGCTATCCGCGAGAAGGCCGAGTGGGAGACGGACTACCGCATCGTACATCCGGATGGCCTCGTGAGGGACATTCACGTGATAAGCCATCCTGTTCTGAGCACGTCCGGCCATCTCGTTGAATTTGTAGGCACTGTGATGGACGTTACTGAGCGTAGACGAGCTGAGCAGGAAAGTGAAAGGCTCCGTCAGCTAGAGGCAGATCTCGCACATGCGAACCGCGTGGGAATGATGGGAGTACTGGCGGCCTCGCTCGCCCACGAAGTCAAGCAGCCGATCGGCGCCGCACGCAACAACGCCCGCGCGGCTCTGAATTTCTTAGCCAAAACGCCGCCCGATCTGGGCGAAGTCAGAGAAGCGCTCGGGTGTATCGTGGGCGATGCGGATCGAGCCGGCGACATCATCGACGGTATCCGGGCTCATATAAAGAAAGCGCCGCCGCGTAAGGATCGTTTTGATCTTAACAAGGCGGTCACCGAGGTGGTTGAATTGGCGCGGAGCGCCATCACCAAACATGGGGTCTCGCTCCAGATGCGGCTTGCGGAGGAGTTGTCTGCCGTTCAGGGGGATCGTGTTCAGCTACAACAAGTGATCCTGAACCTGATCCTGAACGCGATCGAGGCAATGAGCTCGGTCGATGGGCCACGCGATCTGTTGGTCAGCACCGAGCAAAGGCAGACAAATGGCGCTGTCACCGTGCGGGATTCCGGCCCGGGAGTTGATCCGAAACAACTCGAGCGCGTATTCGAGACTTTCTACACGACAAAGTCCAACGGAGTTGGGATAGGGCTGTCCATTTGTCGATCGATCATCGACGCCCATGGGGGCCGTCTGTGGATCGAAGCGAACGAACCTCGCGGAGCGGCATTTCAGTTTACGGTCCCCAGCGCGGCGGACGAACTCAGGAGTTCTCCTCAGTCGCTTCACCAGACTCGAGAGCCGTACGAAGACAGCGTGCCAGATGCTGCTCATCAACGGGTTTCCGTAGATAACACAAGACCCCCTCACTTAGCGCGCGGGCCTCGACGTCGGCATCGGGGTAGGACGTCATGAGGATGGTCGGAATGGGACGCCCCGTGTCGATGAGGTTTCTGTAAAGCTCCAGTCCGGTCATCGCAGGCATATAGATGTCAGCGATCAATACGGCAGTCTGGGCGAGGCGCGGGGATTCGAGGAAGGCGGCTGCCGACGGGAATACCTCGACCCGGAAGCCGAGTGACCTCATGAGCCTTCTCATGGACTCGCGAAAGAACCGATCATCTTCAACGATCGAAACCAATGACGCTTTCGGCATACGCCTCCGGCAGTTAATCGAACCCGCGATACGGGCCCGACAACGTGGCTCGGCCTCTTCGCCGTCACAGAATGCCGCAGGAGCAGGATCCGGAGCCATAAGCCTTGGTTTAGGTCAGTTAGACCCTCGGCTGCGCCTTGGACCCTGTTCGCGCGGATGGTTTGGGACTAGACTCAGCCACAGAGGTCGGCAGCCGCACTTGCCCACCGGAAGAGGCGCTTCCGTGGATCCCAGCTCAGCAGTCGCTACGGTGCCTGGCGCAGATTCGTGCGTCGTGGTCATCGACGACGATCCCGCATTTCGGGCTTCGCTCGGACGACTGCTACGGTCCGTCGGATTCAATCCACAGCTGTTTGCCTCCATTACCGACTATCTTGGATTCGAATCGCCCGACTGTCCCACCTGCCTGGTTCTCGATGTGAGACTGCCGGGGCGGAGTGGGCTTGATTTTCAGCGCGATCTCGCCGAGGCAAACGCCGAGCTTCCGATCATCTTCATCACTGGACATGGTGACATTCCGATGACCGTGCAGGCGATGAAGGGTGGCGCCATCGAGTTCCTCACGAAACCGTTCCGTGACCAGGACCTTCTCGACGCGGTCAATCTCGGGCTCGCTCGCGACCGTGTCCGGCGCGAGAAAAACGAAGTCTTGGGTGTGCTCAGGACGCGATTCGAAGCGCTGACGCCGCGTGAGCGCACGATCATGATCGAGGTCGCACAGGGCCGGCTGAGCAAGCAGATTGCGGGCGATATGGGCATTACCGAGGCTACCGTGAAGGTCCATCGCAGCAACATCATGCGGAAGATGAGAATCGCATCGACGGCAGAGCTTTACCGCATCGCGGACAAACTCAAGCTGGTGCCGGAGCGCTCTCCATCCCCGTAACGTTCGCCCGGGGCGGCCCCGGTCTCTCGTTCCAATAAGTACCTCGACTAACAGGCCACTCAAGCGGAGAGTGGTGCGCTTTGCTCCGACGCCTCGCGCCGCGAGCTTCTGTGGCCGCGCTTAGCATCGCCTTCGCCAAATCTAAACGAAGGCTTAGCGCAGCCAACCAAACACTTATCCTCTCTGCCCACACGTCGAATCAGCAGGTCATCAAAACTCCTGCAACATAAAGACCTGGCGGCGCGGGACCTCGACTCGGGGTGCGCCGAACTCACACTCGGAGCAACATAAATGAATCGTCGTGAAATACTTCAGTCAACACTCGCAGCCCCGCTGGGATTGGCGGCCGCTAGCGCATTTGCTCAGGGAGAATCGGTGCCTCCAGCCGTGGGGTTTCGCAAGGAAACGGATAGCCTGGGAGAGGTAGACGTCCCGGCTGACAAACTCTGGGGCGCGCAGACCCAGCGTTCGCTCGAGCACTTCAGCATTGGCCCGGATCTCATTCCGCGGGAAATGATTACGGCGTACGCGATCCTCAAAAAGGCTGCCGCCACCGCTAATCACGAGGGCAGTCGTCTCAGCGACGAAAAATACGAACTGATCGTTCGAGTTTGCGATGAGATCCTCGCCGGCAAGCACCATGACATGTTTCCGCTTCATGTGTGGATGACCGGCAGCGGAACACAGTTCAACATGAACGTCAACGAAGTTATCTCGAACCGCTGCTGTCAGCTGGCGGGCACACCGCTGGGGAGCAAGAAGCCGGTCCACCCGAATGACGATGTCAACATGGCGCAGTCATCCAACGACACGTTTCCGTCCGCGATGTACATTGCTGCCGCTCTGAATGTCAAGCAGCGGCTGATGCCCGCTGTGACGACGCTGCACGATTCGATTGCGGCAAAGTCCGTCGAGTGGAAGGACATCGTCAAGATTGGCCGTACCCACATGCAGGACGCTACGCCGATAACGCTCGGTCAGGAGTGGTCCGGGTACGTCGGAATGCTTTCGGACAATCTCGAGCGGCTCGATGATGCGCTGAAGGGAGTCTATCGCCTCGCGATCGGTGGCACTGCCGTAGGCACGGGCTTGAACTCGGTGCCGGGTTTCGCGGAAGCCGCGGCGGCTGAAATCGCCAAATTGACGAGCCTGCCTTTCATTACGGCACCTAACAAGTTCACCGTTCAGGGGGCGCATGACGCATTGATACAGCTCTCCGGGACACTGCGCACGCTGGCGGTGTCCCTGTACAAGATCGCCAACGACATTCGCCTGATGTCCTGCGGTCCGCGCGCCGGCTTTGCTGAGTTGATTATTCCGGCGAACGAGCCCGGATCTTCGATCATGCCGGGGAAGGTGAATCCGACGCAGGCCGAAGCGCTGACGATGCTCGCGATTCAGGTCATGGGAAATGATTCCACGACCGGATTCGGCGGCGCCGGAGGCTATCTCGAGATGAACGTCTATAAGCCGGTGATCATATACAACATCACGCATTCAATCACGCTGATGACAGACGGATGCATCAACTTCAGCAAGTTCCTGGTTGAAGGCACCAAGCCTAACCTCAAGAAGATCAAAGCGTACGTCGACGAGTCGCTCATGCTGGTGACTGCACTGTCTCCGGTCATCGGGTACGACAAAGCGTCAAAGATCGCTCACTACGCGAACGACAACGACCTCACGCTGCGGGTGGCCGCCCTGAAGCTCGGTTACGTGTCGGCTGCCGATTTCGATCGAATCGTGGACCCCAGAAAAATGGTGACCACATACGTCGCCGGCAGGGACCCGGACTGATTGCAGTGCCGGATGCGTGGGCGATGGCGCTCCCATCAGGTCACGGAGCGAGGCGAACGCCGCTGCTCCGGCGTGGCTGGGGATGCGCCGTCGCTCGCCGTGAGGCTCGTACCCTTGGCTGAACATATGAAAACGAATACCGCGCCAATTAAGTTAGCGGCTCTGTGCTTCGTGTTATTTGTGACCGGCGCGGTCATTCCCGTGTTCGCAGAGGATTACCCGCAAGGTCTATTCGGCGATTGGGGCGGAGTCCGTCGCAGCCTTGTCGATCACGGCATCGACCTGCAGTTGAGCTACATCAACGAGCTCGCGCGTAACGTGAGCGGTGGGAGAAGTCAGGAAACGGCCGACGCCGATCAGTTTTACCTGGGCGGCTCGCTCGATCTGCACCGGCTGGTGGCCTTGCCGGATGCAAAGATCATTTTTTCGCTGACCGATCGCAATGGCGAGAGCCTCTCTGTCAAGGCGCATCTGAACACCCTATTGGAGGTCCAGGAGATTTATGGAGAGGGCAACTACACCAGGCTCAATCAACTCTACTGGGAGCAGCAATTGTTTGGAAAGACACTGGAGCTCAAGCTCGGGAGAATGACCGGGACATTTGATTTCATGCCCTTCAGCTGCAAATTCCAAAACATAACCTTTTGCGCAACGCTGCAATCTCATGGGGTGGTGACGAACTGGGTTGCATTTCCGGGGAGCACCTGGGCGGGGTTGGCGAGAGTCAACTTGAAGAAGGACTGGTACGTGCAAGCTGGCGTTTACGAGGTCAACCCGAATTTCCAGGAGCATGAGTATCGGTTCGCCTTTGGGAGACCGTTTGGCGGCCCGGGCACGCGGGTCGTAGCGGAGGCTGGTTGGCTTCCGAGTGCGGCCGGGCCGGATGGCGGGTATCGAATCGGCGCGTGGTATGACGATGTCGGCGGCGACGACCTGTACCTGAACACTTCCGGACAGCCGCTGGTGACCAGAGGCGGTACGCCGCTGCAACGACATCATCAGTCCGGCTTCTACGCGATGGTGCAACAACGCGTGTGGGCGCAAGACGGATCCGGCACCCGTGGCCTGTCGTTGTTCGTGAATTTCGTACAAGCCGACCGTAACATCACGATCAAGGACCAGATTGCCGAAGTCGGCGCGTTCTGGACCGGGCCGTTCTCCTTTCGGCCTCACGATGATCTCGGCTTCGCGATCGGCCGCGTCCACGTCAATAGTCGGATCGCGGAAGGGGAGATTCTCTACAACGCCGAAGCAGCGCCGCCGTACGGCCTCTCACGGGTGCAGGTGCAACATGCGGAATATCCAATGGAGGTCTACTACAGCGTGAACGTCACTCCGGCGATCACAATCAGGCCGAGTGTTCAATTCATCCATGCGCCGGGGGGAGTCGACCAGAGCAACAATGTGGTCGTGCTGGGTCTGCATTCGTCAGTTACGTTTTGACGGCTCATGCCTTTACTGGCCATCAACGACGACAAACCTTGTCGGTCCGGAGGGCTGTTGCCCTCCTTCCGATCGATGAGTCTGCAACCAAAGCGGGAGTTGAGTCTTATGGGTATCGGGATGCGCGAGCTTGTGGTGATTCTGCTGGTCGTGCTCGTGGTGTTCGGCGCCAAGAAACTGCGCACGATCGGTTCGGATCTCGGCGCCGCGGTACGCGGCTTCAAGAAATCGGTGAATGAGGGCGAGGAGGAAGAAAGGGCCCCGCCCCGCCAGATTCGCTCCGACGGCTCCGACGCCGACTTCATGGACGTGGCGAAGGCGCGTGACGCGAGCCCGAAGAGCGACCTGCGCGTTTGAGATCAGCGTGATTGCGACATCTAAACGAAGGCTTAGTGCGGCCAACCATAAACTTACTCTCTCAGCCCACACGTCGAATTACCAAGTCATTAACAATCCTTGAACATCAATACCAGGCGCCGCTGGCGGAGTGTGGAGCAGGTTATGAGCACTTACCTCGAAGAGACCCGGACTGTCGCAACGATAGGTTCGCCCGAGACACGCGGATGGATGCATTCCGTAATCGCGCTTCTCGATGCGGCTGCTTGCCAGCTGGATCACGAGCAGGCAGTTCACGGCACGATAGTTCAAGCGGCCTCGCTGTTGCGTAAGCGGATCGATCCCGAAGTCGCGCGAGCAGCTCCAGAAAGGAAAGCGGGCCTGCGCGCGTGGCAGGGGCGCAAGGTGCGTGCCTATATTGATAGTCATATCACAGGTCCGGTACTTGTCGCGGAACTCTGCGGGCTCGTTCATCTGAGCGAAGCGCATTTCTCGCGCGCCTTCAGGCGCACCTTTGGAACGTCACCTCATGCCTTCGTGATCAGGCGACGCGTCGAGTTGGCGGCTCAATACATGCTGCAGACGGAAGCCCCCTTGAGCGACATAGCGCTGCAATGCGGATTCACCGACCAGCCCCATTTGTGCAAGCATTTTCGACAAACAACGGGACAGACTCCGGCAGCGTGGAGACGCGCAAACAGCAGCGAAGATAACGGTTACCGAGAGCCTGCCGCACCGGGATTTTTCCGGGAGCGGCAGCAGGCTGAGTGGTTCTCCGCGGATGGAGTGCCAGCTCAGAAAGAATCTGGGCGAACGACACCAATGGCGTAGCCTGATCGCGGACGCTCACTAGCATGCACGTCACTGGCAGAAACCTCGCCTTCGTGCTCGCCAACACCGTTGCGGTGATGGTGGCGTTATATATCGCTTTTGCCAATGACCTGGAACGCCCCTATTGGGCGATGTTTACGGTCTTTATCGTCGCCAAACCCATCGCGGGTGCAGTGCGCTCCAAGTCGGTTTTCCGATTGCTCGGTACTGTGGCGGGCGCAGCGATGGCGCTGCTGCTGGTTCCACCCCTCGTTCACGCCCCGGCTCTGTTGTGCC
>CAZBCQ010000092.1:0-2378 GCA_964490255.1 uncultured Terriglobales bacterium
CGCCGATCTGCGGCAACTGACGGAAGAAGCCGATAAAGTCCTCGTCTTCTGAACTCGACTGAAATCTGGGGAGGCAGCGAATTTGACTGGTATTCGGCTTCTCCGATTAAACTGTTACCTGATGAACCATTTCATTGTCGCCACTGTCGTCGTTGTCGGCCTCGCAACTCTTGTAACGCCTGCTTCTGGCGCGGAGTTTGGGCCCAACAATCCTTTCTATTCTCCCAGCAAGCTACCTTTCCAGGCGCCTCCTTTTGACAAGATCAAGGACGAAGATTACCAACCGGCGATTGAGGCCGGAATGGCGGAACAGCGCAAGGAAGTGCAGGCGATCGCTGAAAATTCAGCGGCCCCAACCTTAGAGAACACTTTTGTTGCGATGGAGAAGAGTGGGCAATTGCTGCAGAGAGCCACTGCGACCTTCTTCGCAGTCGTCAGCGCGAACACCAATCCGACGCTGCAGAAAGTGAGGCAGACTGAAGCGCCGAAGCTCGCGGCGCACGAGGACGCGATCTATCTGGACCCGAAGTTGTTTCAGCGCGTGAAGACGGTCTACGACAAACGGCAATCGCTGAAGCTGAATCCCGAACAGTTGCGGCTTGTGGAGCGTACCTACGAGGAGTTCGTGCACGCGGGCGCGAATCTCAGCGAAGCGAATAAGACCGAACTGAAAAAGCTCAACGAGGAGCTGGCGACTTTGTCCAACACGTTCAGCACGAAGCTGCTGGCTGCTACTAAGGATGCCGCTTACGTGACACCGGACAAGGCCGCGCTTGCAGGACTGAGCGACGCGGAAATCAGCGCCGCAGCCGAGGCGGCAAAGAGCCGCAAGGCGAACGGATTTCTTCTTCCGTTGCAGAACACTACCCAGCAACCCCATCTTTTCACGTTGACGAATCGATCGACCCGGCAGGCCATCTTCGAAAACTCATGGGGGCGTGCGGAAAAGGGAGACGCCAATGACACGCGTGAGACCATCGCGCGGATTGCGCAGCTACGCGCGCAGAAGGGCAAGCTCCTGGGATTTTCAAGTTTTGCTGCATGGAAGATAGAAGACCAGATGGCGAAGACGCCGGAAGCGGCGTTGAAGTTCATGGATGCGCTGGTGCCAGCGGCAACAGGACGGGCGGCGAGCGAAGCGCAGGATATCCAGGCGGTGATCGATAAGCAGAATGGCGGCTTCAAGGTGCAGCCGTGGGACTGGGAGTTCTATTCCGAGCAGGTGCGCAAGGCGAAGTACGATCTGGACGAAGAGCAGGTAAAGCCGTATTTCGAGTTGAACAATGTCCTCGAGAACGGCGTGTTCTATGCGGCGACGCAGCTCTATGGGATCACGTTCAAGGAGCGTACGGATCTGCCGGTATACGCGCAAGGCATGCGCGTGTTCGATGTGTTCAATGAAGACGGCAGCCCCTTGGCACTGTTCTACTGCGACTATTTCAAGCGCGACAATAAGCAAGGTGGCGCCTGGATGACGAATTATGTTGAGCAATCCAAACTGCTCGGCACCAAACCGGTAATTGTGAATGTTGCGAATTTTTCTATGCCGGCCGCGGGAGAACCTGCGCTGCTTACCTCGGACGATGTGAAGACGATGTTCCATGAGTTTGGTCATGCGCTACATGGAATGTTTTCCAACACCGAGTATCCGAGTCTTTCCGGAACTTCAACGGCACGCGATTTTGTGGAGTTTCCGTCGCAATTCAATGAGCACTGGGCTACGTATCCAACGGTCTTCCAGCACTATGCCAAGCACTATAAGACCGGCGCGCCGATGCCGGCAGACTTGGTGGAGAAGATCAAGAAGGCAAACACGTTCAACAAAGGCTACGACACCACAGAGTTGTTGGCTGCGGCCGAGTTGGATATGAAGTGGCACGCGCTTCCAGCAACTGCACCATTGCAGAAGCCGGACGCGTTTGAGACGGAAGCTTTGAAACAGAGCAATCTGTTAGTGAGCTATGTGCCTCCGCGATATCGCTCCAGCTATTTCGCGCACATATGGGGCAGTGGATACGCGGCCGGGTACTACGCCTATCTTTGGACGCAGATGCTGGCGGACGATGCTTATCAGTGGTTCGAGGAGAATGGGAAGCTGACTCGCGCGAACGGCGATCGGTTCCGGAATATGGTGTTGTCACGAGGGAACACCGAGGATCTGGAGACGTTGTACGAAGCATGGCGCGGGAAAAAGCCTACGGTCGAGCCTATGCTGAAATATCGTGGTCTGGAGACGGGCGGGGCAGCGAAGTAATGTAGGGGCCCGCTCGATGCGAGCGGGCTCCATCGAACCTGTGTTATCCCACCCTACGCAAAGGAGCGTAGGATGGGACACCCGCGCTTTCGAACAAAGTCAACTCGTGGGCGAGGGCGTCCGC
>CAZBCQ010000092.1:2478-7743 GCA_964490255.1 uncultured Terriglobales bacterium
AGGATGGGACACCCGCGCTTTCGAACAAAGTCAACTCGTGGGCGAGGGCGTCCGCTCAAGTATCAACGAGACCGGATGGAGAACCTTACATATGGCGCATTTATGGCCCTGCTTTTTCGAACATGGCATCGACGTGTTCTTCAAGTAAGCCACCAAATCAAAAGGGTTTGCGTTGCGGGTGGTAGATGGTCCAGTGGTTCTGTTTTGCAATCACTTCTAAGTCGGGGTTGGGATTGATGGCGAAGGCGTGGCCTGCCAGCGTGAGCATGGCTTCGTCGAAAATCGAGTTGCCGAAAGCTGCGTCGGGAGTGACTCCGACGACTTCGTTAATGGCCAGAGCTTTGCCGATGCCGGAGGGCACGCGAAGCAGACGGTCAGTAGCGAGTCCGTTTTCGCTGTGGACGCAGGCGGCAAGGACGTGATCGGCGGGAATGCCGAACTCGCGCACGCCTTCGCGAACGACCCAATCGTTGGTGGACGAAACTGCCCACAAATCGCAGCCTTGATCCGCGAGTGCGCGGGTCAGAAAAAGCATCTCCGGGAAGATGGTCGGAGCGACCGCTTCCGGGAAGTAGCGCGCGACGGCCCGTTCGAGATCAGAGATGGACAGACCCGCGTGAACAGTCACCATCTCTCCGCACATGTCATCCTCGCTGACTTCACCACGCTTGTAGCTGGCGTAGCGATCACGCAGCCACTGGGCAGTGCGCTCGTCGAGCAGGTTGTTCTCCAGTTCCCAGCGATAGAAGAGTTCGCCGGAATCGCTGTCCCAAAGAGTGCCGTCGCAGTCGAAAACAGCGAGGCGAGGACGAAGATCGAGTACCGAGTCGATGAATTTGCGGGCGGATGCGGATATAGGTGTTGCAGCTTGAGTGCTCATGGGATTGGGGATATTCACCGTGCGAGAGAAGTGGCGGCAGTGCCGACCAGTTTCTGGTAGTCCTCGGGGGTATCGATGTTAGCTGCGACCAGCGGGTCGTTAACTTCTGCGTAGACGATGCGGTCCTGATGCTGATGTTGGATATCGCGGGCGTTAGAAGTCGCAGGAGCAGCGAGGAACGCGCCAATCAACTCGCGGGTGAGAAAAATGGGGTGGCCGTGCTTGCCTTGAAACGCGGGGACCACAGCCCATGCGCCCTCGTTGATACGGCGCAAAAACTGGTCACGGAGGTAAGAAACAGTTGCGAGCTCCGGAGCTGGACGGTCGACAAGCGTGAGAATGGCGGAATCGCGGCCGCGATTCAGGATGTCCTGCAGTCCTACCTGAAGCGAACTGAATTGGCCGCGTTCGGGCTCTGGATTGACAACCAGGAACGCGCCAAGAGAATCGACGGTCGGGCGAAGATCTTCCGCGTTGGTTCCGGCGACCACAATCACAAGATCAGAGAAAGGCGAGAGCGCCTGGATGGCAGAGCTAAGGAACGATCCTTGGCGCCAAGGAAGCAGAGCCTTGGGGCGACCCATACGCGTCGACTGTCCGGCGGCGAGAATCACGCCACATAAGCTGGGCGCGCGAACCATGGAAAAACTGTAACAGAATGACTCAACCTGCGGTACCCGGGTAGCGAAAAGAAGACTTGTTCGTCGGGCAACTCTGATTTATGCGACGGGTCTAAAGAAAAAGCTGAACTCAAACCGCAAAAGTTAAATCTAAGTTAAGACCTGATGTGTGGGAACCCGGCCAGCCATGAGTACGAGTACCTGGAATGTTGAACTAGATAGTCAGAGATTTTTCCTCTGGGCTGAGATAGTTGTCGCCTTTCTGCTGATCGAATCCGCTCTGTGGAGCACAGGCCCAACGCAGAAGATGTTTTCGCTTGTTGGGATGGTGGCGATCATCGGATTCACGGTCGCCAATCGAAGCAGCCTGAGAGAACTTGGACTGGGCAGGACCGGATTCTGGCACTCCATGGTGGCGGTGCCTATCGCGGTGCTGGTGGCCGGCGGGTTCTTGGTGCTGGGCGTTTGGGCGGGAACGCTGCGCAGTCTGTTTGGCGCGGGTTCCGTGTATCTGCATGCGTTCGGGTACGGGATCTGGTCGCTGGAGCAGGAATTCATCCTGAATTCGTTCTTCTATCTGCTGCTCGAGAAATTGCTCGGGAATAGTCATCGAACGGCGCTGTGTGCGGCCCTGCTGTTCTCGTTCGCACACATCCCCAACCCGATTCTTGTGCCTGCCACGCTGGTTGGTGGCATGCTTTTCGTCGAAGCGTTCCGGCGCTGGCGGAACATCTACCCGCTTGGGCTCGCGCACGCCGCGCTAGGGCTGTCGCTCGCACTCACAGTGCCGGACCCCTGGATGCACCATATGAGGGTGGGCCTTTCTTTCCTGCGATTCCACATGAATGGGTGAGAGGAGAAGTGGTTCGGGTTGACCATTCTGCGGGGCGAGGCGTAGAAAGTAAGTAAGTACTTACCTATGGGACATCAGGCTCGACTTTCCTCCGGGGACCGCCGGCAACAGATCGTTGACGTAGCCACACGACTGTTTGCGCGACAGGGATACGAGGGAACGACGACGCGCCAAATCGCCGAAGCGGCAGATGTGAATGAGGCGATCATTTTCCGGCATTTTTCGACAAAAGAAGATCTGTACTGGGCCGTGATTGAGGATCAGTGCCGCATACGGGCAGGAAGAGAAAAGCTGGAGCAAGCACTCGTATCGGGGAAGGACGAGGAGCAGATCTTTACTTCCATTGCGAGCGAGTTCCTAAACCGCGATGCGACGCTACCCAGGTTGCTGCTGTTCAGCGCACTCGAGCGCCATGAGGTATCGCAACGTTTCTTCAAGGTACACGTTTCATCGTATTACGAGATCCTCGGGGATTACATACGACGGCGGATTGAGGAAGGCGCATTTCGCGAAGTTGATCCGATCCTGGCAGCACGATCGTTCTTCGGCATGCTGGTCTATCACTTCCAGGTACAGGAATTGTTCGGCGCCAAGCACCTGCACGACATCGAACTGGAGCATGCGGTGGACACGTTTGTGGGGATCTGGCTGAAGGGAATGAGACCCTAAAGCGATTGATGATTGAGTCATTTAGTAATTGGGTGATTGAAAACCTGAACAGTAAGGCCGGTATAGCAAATGCGGGAAGAACCTTGTCGCTGCGTTTCAAACGCGCGGGCGAGGGCGCCCGCGGCACCTTCCTCACAGCAAAATTCAATCGCGGGCGCGTTCGTATTGTGGTGGCCAGGCGATCTTGTGGTGGACGGCGCGAGCCGCATGCAATGGCCAGTAGGGATGCCGCAGGAACTCGCGCGCGAGCAGAACGGCGTCGGCCTGACCAGTGCGAATGATGGTATCGGCTTGCTGAGGCGAGGTGATCATCCCAACGGTGCCTGTAGGAACTCCAGATTCGCGACGGATGCGCTCGGCGAACTGGGTTTGATAGCCAGGGCCGACAGGAATCACAGCAGTCGCAACCAGACCTCCTGAAGAACAATCCACGAAATCAACGCCGAGCGGCTTGAGTTTGCGCGCGAGATCGACGGACTGGTCGATGTCCCAACCGCCCTCGACCCAATCGGTGCAGGAAATGCGGATCGCGAGGGGAAGAGCGTCAGGCCAGACCTCCCGGATCGCGGCGGCTACTTCACAGACAAGGCGAATGCGATTTTCAAAGCTGCCACCGTATTGATCGGTGCGCTGATTACTAAGCGGCGACAGGAATTCGTGCAGAAGATAACCGTGAGCCGCGTGAATTTCTAGAATGCGAAATCCTGCGGTGAGCGCACGCTGAGCAGCCTGTTTGAACGCTGCGATGGTGCGCTGGACCTCGGAAAGGCTGAGTTCATGAGGAACCTGATAACCGGGCGCGAACGGAATTGGGCTGGGGGCGTAGATGGGTGACCAGCCGCCTTCGGCGGGGCTGACGGGGGCGCCGCCCTTCCAGGGGACCTCGGTGCTAGCTTTGCGGCCAGCGTGTGCGAGCTGCATGCCAGCGACAGAGCCTTGCGACTCGATGAACTGAACGATTCGGGAAAGGAAGTCAATATGGGCGTCCTGCCAGATTCCAAGATCCGCGGCGGTGATGCGCCCTTCGGGTGTTACTGCCGTGGCTTCCGTGAACACAAGGCCGGCGCGAGCAACGGCGCGGGTGCCGAGATGAACCAGATGCCAGTCGTTAGCAAAGCCATCTTTGCTCGAGTACTGGCACATAGGTGAGACGAACACGCGATTGGGAAACTGAACGGAACGAAGGGAGAGAGGTTCGAACAGGCTTGCCATGTGATCTCGCAATTAGTCTATCGCACGGTGCCGGCGAGAGGCGGGAACTCTGAACAGATGAAAACGCGTGGAAATCAGGATGAGAGTTGCTGGAGTTTGGTGACGCGAACATGTATTTTCATGAGCTTTTTCAATCGTTTGGAACTTTCTTGTGATTTCGCTTACTGCGCCCAATTGCCGCATTGCATAAAGTGGGGTAACTTAATGGAGGCTTGCGTGACTGGGGTGCGCATATGCCCGTATTGTTCCTGACTCTCGCTGCGCTGATTTTCTTCATCCTGGTGGTTACGGCCCTCGCCATTGCCCAGATGGCAGAAAGACGGGAGTCGCGCCGCCTCTCGCTCTATATACCCGGTCGTCCGTTCTGCGTCATTTGTGTTGCCCAGGCATTCGAGGAAGACTCGGCCATTCTGTGGGAGACACAGGTACCGGCCCTGCAAGCGATCTGTTCAGGGGGCGGGCGTGGAGTGACCGTGGATCGAGTACGCCGTGCGTATAACGAATCGTCGAAGCGATATCCTGAACTCTACGATGGGACGAGCTTCGAGCACTGGCTGCGATTCCTCGCTGACGCCGAGTTGATTGGCATCAGTGATGACCGCATCTCGATTACGCCACAGGGCAGACAGTTCCTGCGCTATCGAATTATTCCGAAGCCGGCTGTGGCGGCGTAATCCAGCTGCAGATCCCTCGCGCGCTTAGCGCGTCCGTGATGACAATTTCAAAGACTTCTTCTTTCGCGGGCGAGGGCGCCCGCGCCACCAAGCGATAGAATTCTGATGTGGCGAATGGAGCCATTTCTGCCGCGTTGTTGCGCCGGGAACTGAGTGCGCGTAGCGACGTCTTCGCACGAAAACATAGTCTTCAATATCAGCTGAGTTATGGCGACGCTCCGGTTGTCGTGTTTGAGCCAACGGCCGACGGGCACGGCAATTTCCTTCCAGAAACATTCAAAGCAATTCAAGAGAACCGGGAGTGGTCACGGCGTTTGAAGAAAGCACATACGGCGGCGCGGACTTCATTGCCGAAGC
>CAZBCQ010000092.1:7843-16701 GCA_964490255.1 uncultured Terriglobales bacterium
CTATGGGACCACCGGTGGTGCGAACTGGATACGTGCACTAGTTCCGATGCGTTGCTGATGAATGTGTTTTGCCATCCGGAGACATTTGCGAATGGGCGAGTGGCGGCGACGCTGGGAATCGATGCGGACGCACGTCCGGAATTTGGCGTGCGCGCACGAGTGCCGATGAAGCAAGGGCGTGCGGATCGGACGGAACTCGATATGGTGATCGGAGATTTGCTGGTGGAAGCGAAGCTGACAGAGAGCGATTTCCAGACCGCCTCGAAGGAATTGGTGGAGCAATATAGAGATTTCGTGAAGGTGTTCGTACGCAAAGAGCTGCCGCGACGGAATGGGCGGTACGAAGGATATCAGTTGATCCGCAATGTTCTGGCGGCACTCGCGACGGGATCGTCGTTTTGTCTGTTGGCAGATGCAAGGCGTCCGGATCTGCGCGAACAATGGTTTGCGGTGATGCGCTGCGTGCGCGATGCGGACCTGCGTACGCGGTGCAAGATGCTCAGTTGGCAGGAACTGGCGGAGGTGTTGCCAGAGCGATTGAGAAATTTCCTCGCGGAGAAATACGGCATCGGGGCCGAGGCGTTTGCTGCGGAAGCGGACTAAGCGATTCTCCAGAGCATCCCTTATCGCGCCGGGTCTGAGAAGTATGGCGGCTGTTTGCGGCAACGAAACAAGCGAGCGGGCAAGATGTTTAGCGGCTCAAAGTCGAGATCGACAGAAGGGAAGGTCTTTCGAAGATCGGGAAGGACGGCGCGGGTGTACTGATAGACAACGAACAGCCCGTCGCGAGAGAGCACCTGGCGCGTTTCGAGAAAGATATGCCGGCGCATTTCGCGAGGCAGAACGGTGTACGGAATGCCGGAAAGGATGCAGTCGGCCTGACAGAGCTTCATCGGCAGCAGCAGATTACGAACGTCAGCCGCCGAGCCGTGCAGTACGCGAAGGCGGGGATCAGGTAGCGAGTCCCGCAGGAAATCGACGAACTCCAAGTTTAATTCGATCGCAATTAGGGACGCGTCGGGACGGAGCCGCCTGAGGATCTCGCGCGTGAAGGTGCCCACGCCGGGGCCGTATTCGATCATGATGCGGATACGGGGCCAGTCGAGCGAATCCAGAACACGGTTGATGAGAAAACGCGAGCTGGGAATGGCTGAGCCCAACATCACCGGGTGCTTGAGAAAATTCTGAAAGAAGAGACTTGCTTTGCGAATGGACCGGTCTGGCGACTTAGTAGTGAGTTGCTGGACAACTTCTCTTGCTGACAAACCAATTGCTCCGATCTGACGGGGGTTCCCACTGGTTCCAATGGAACCGAACTGATTAGATGCGTACCGTGATCCGGGGTGGGGCTCTGGTTTGACAGTGTGAGCTGCTGTGTTACTCTTCGGCCACACTCTCCAAAATTTACCGGAACTGAAACGAATGGAAACACAAGAGATCGAAGAGAAGATAGAAGAGGCCCGCGAATCCGCAGACAAGCGGATCGGGTTGACGATGGCGATTGTGGCAGTGCTGCTGGCCTTGGCGACTATGCTGGGACACAGGACGCACACGGAAGAAGTGCTCATCCAGACGAAAGCTGCCGATCAGTGGGCATATTTCCAGGCGAAGAATACACGTTCGTCCATGCATGCTGATTTTGCGGAACTTGTAGCAGCGTTGCCGGGCAATGAAGCGCTAAGTGAGAAGTTCCGCGCGCATTCGGAAGAGCAGAAGAAGACCGGAGAAGAGATCAAGGCGCAAGCTGAGGAACTGGAAAAAGAAACGGCGCTGACTTCGAGGCGAGCGAGCCAGTACGATACCGCAGAGATCTTCCTGGAGATTGCGATCGTGCTGAGTTCGATATGCCTGTTGACCGGATTGCGCGTGTTCTGGGCGGTGTCGGGCGTGAGCAGCGTGGTAGGAGTGGGGTTCCTGGTATTCGGGCTGGTGATGCGGTAGTGCCAGGCAGCCTCGGCTGTATGACATGATCCTTTCGGCCCGCGGGCGAGGGCGCCCGAACCACTACCAAATGCAAATCCCTCGCTACGCTCGTGATGACAAATCAAAACATCTAGCTGAGGCCAAGGTCCTGGGTGGGACACCCAGGCAGCCGAGGTCGGCTGCCGCACGTGACTTACGCGACAGGCGGGATCGCCTGTCCTACACTGAGACGGGTTTGGGGAGGCTGAGGCAGAGAGCGGCGCCTCCGGCGACGCCGGCGTCATGGCCATACTTGGCGTGCACGATGGGGATCTCCGAAGCGCGCTGGTTGATGGCCCACTTCGGGAATTCCTTCTCGATGTGCGGGAACCAATCTTTCATCAGGTCGGTGAGGCCGCCGCCAAAAACCATGACTTCAGGTTCGAGAATGTCGACGATGTTGCCGATCCAGGCAGCGAGCATGTCGGCAGTTTCCTCGAGGACTTCAGTGGCGAGTGGATCGCCTTGCTTCCAGGCGTTTCCGACCATCTCGGCGGTAATCTTGTCGGCTTTTCCTTCAGCTAATTCCAGCAGACGAGCGCCGGCCGTTGCAGCCGTCACGGCTTTTTCGCGTGCACGGCGGGCTACGGCTCTTCCGGAAGCGAGGACCTCGATGCAGCCCGGCTTGCCGCAACCGCAGATATAGCGACTGCGATAGTCGATGGTCATGTGGCCGCCTTCGGCGGCTGCGCCGGTGCGGCCATGAAAAATGGTTTCATCGAGGACGATGCCGGTGCCGATGCCCGTACCCAGCGTGGCATAAAAAACATTTGAATACCCGCGACCAGCACCCCAAATAGCCTCGGCGAGGGCAGCGCCGTTAGCGTCGTTGTCGAGAACGACCTGCGGTCCGTAGTGCTTCTGGACCTCTTCGACGAGCGGATAGTTGCGCCAGCAGGGATTATTCGGAGGGTTGATAATGACACCGCGCTTGGGATCGAGAGGGCCGGGAGCGATCAGACCGATGCCCTGAATGTTGGCGTCGCGCTGGAAGGCGAGCGCGTCGTCGATAGCCTGGCGAACAGCCGAGAGGCCTTCTTCGGCACTGCCTTTCGAATTCATGGGATTGCGGGTCTTGAAAATGATCTCGCCTTGTGAATCGACAAGGCCGGCAGCCACCTTGGTGCCGCCGATATCCACCCCCATCAAAAAGCTATCCGACATGCGATCTCCCTGAAACACGCAGCGCTCTGGTGAAGACGCTACTTACGTATACCGAGGACTATAAAAGTTTGTGCCCATGCGTGGCAACTAAATTTAAACGTTTAAATACCGCAGTGGAGTTAGCATTTCCATATTTCGGACGGGTTCGAATCCGGGATGCGCGGTGCAGAATCTCATATCCGCAAACGGAGTGGAGGAGAAATGTTATTCGAGGGAAACGAGCGCAAGGAACTGGAGGAGAAAATGAGAGAGGAGGGGCGGCTGCCTCCCAGACAGGTTGCGACTCTGAAATGGCCGGTACTGCACTACGGGTCCGTCCCAAGGTTCGATCCTGAACGTTGGGATTTTCGCGTGTACGGAGCGGTGGACGAGGCCGCGCGCTGGACGTGGAGTGAGTTCAATAACTTGCCGAAGTCGACAATGACCAGTGACTTTCATTGTGTGACGCGCTGGAGCCGCTTCGATAACCATTGGGAAGGCGTGCGGGTCATTGATCTGTTGAAACTGGTGAAGGTCAAGCCGAGCGCGAAATTTGTTCTGGTGCATGCGGAGCAGGGATACACGGCAAACGTCCCGCTCGAGGATTTAATGCGCGAGAACGTATTGCTGGCCACCCATCATGATGGCGAGCCGCTCACTGCAGATCACGGGTATCCGCTGCGGCTTGTGGTTCCACAGTTGTATGGATGGAAGTCAGTGAAGTGGGTGCGCGGCTTCGAAATGCTGGAGCGAAATGTGGCCGGGTTTTGGGAGCAGAACGGGTATCACATGTATGGGGATCCGTGGAAGGAACAGAGGTTTTCAGAGTGAGAGCTGCGATCCCAGGTTGTCGCCAAAAGAGGGCGATAAGCTCGGCAGCCGAGGTCGGCTGCCCCAGGCAGCCGCCGGTGGACAGGCAGGATTGCCTGTCTTACACAAGCTTTAGCGCTTCAGGATGGGATTGTAACCATCTGCGGTGAGACGAGCGCGCATCGCTTCGGCATCTTTGGTATCGGCAAATGGCCCAACCTGCACGTGAAACAGCTTATCCGTGGGCGCGTCAGCGATAAAAACCGGATAGCCCTTTTTCTTGAGCGCGCCGACGAGTGCGTCCGCATCTTCCTGCTTGCTCACAGCAGCGATCTGGACGACGTAACCAGCGCTGGCGGAATGAGTTGCTTCGGCAGCGGGCGTGACTTGCGCAGCGGGTGTCGCAGCCGACAGGGCTGGCGTGTCTGCGGGTTTGATGTCTTCCACAGGCGACGTTTGCGCCGCTTTTACTTCCACTGGCGAAGGACGCAGGATAGCACTGGGAGTGGGCTTAGAGGCGGCAGAGGCGGGTTCGGCATCGGGGGCTTCGGTGAGGTTCAATCCGGCTTTCACCGAGTTCCGGCCCATAGAGAACCCGAATGCGAAAAACACGGCGCACAGTACGACCAGGGCGACAAAGATGCCCAGGAGCTTGCTGGTGCCTAGAGTTATTTCAGTATCCTGCGTTTCAGTCACTTCCTGCTCGGAAATCACTTTTCACCAGCCTCCGGTTTGGTAAGTTTTGCGGCCATTCCGTGGAAAGCTTCCAGCAAGTCCAGCGGAAGCGGGAAGACGATTGTGGTGTTCTTTTCTACGCCGATCTCGGTCAACGTCTGCAGATAACGCAGCTGTATGGTCATTGGCTCGGTTGCGAGCTGATGAGCTGCGTCGCTGAGTCGCTGCGAAGCGGCGAATTCGCCTTCGGCGTGGATAATCTTTGCGCGCTTTTCGCGCTCGGCTTCTGCCTGCTTAGCCATGGCGCGAAGCATGGTTTCCGGCATGTCTACCTGCTTCACTTCGACGTTGGTGACTTTCACGCCCCAGGGGTCGGTGTGCTGATCAAGGATGGTCTGAAGGCGGAGGTTGATTTTGTCGCGGTGCGCGAGCAGTTCGTCAAGATCGACCTCACCGAGGACGGAACGGAGCGTTGTCTGCGCGAATTGCGAGGTCTGATACATGTAGTTGGAGACCTCGTTCACGGCGCGACGCGGATCGATGACCCGCAGGAAGATGACGGCATTCACTTTTAGCGTGACGTTGTCGCGAGTGATGATGTCCTGCGGGGGGACTTCCATCGCCTCCTGGCGAAGGGAGACTCGGACCATACGGTCAACAGGCGCAAAGACGAGAATGATTCCCGGTCCCTTGGCCTGTCCTAGAAGCCTTCCTAGACGAAAGATTACGCCGCGCTCGTATTCAGCCAGGATCTTGATGGAACTGAGCAGATAGAGAATGACAATGGCAGCGGCGATGAAACCAAAGCTAAACGGCATGATGGCGCGCTCCGATCTTACCTTAGGCGGATTGTAGCGCAGGAAGTCCGCCGGGGTATGTACCAAGGGTACGAGGAACCGCCGAAATCAATGGCGGCCCGGGTGCTACGACGGCAACGGATGCGGCACGGGAGAATCTTCAATGGCAGCAACCGGTTCCACGTGCAAGGTCAGGCCGTCGACGGCGGTAACCCGGACGCGCTGTCCGACTCGTAGATTTGGGTCGCCTACGGCGTTCCAGATCTCGCCGCGGATGAAGATCTTGCCGTCGGGTGTGAATGGAGTTTGGACTACTCCGGTCTCCCCAATGAGACCTTCTTGTCCGGTGGTGACTTTGTTACGCCGAGCGCGGACGGCGATGGTCATGAGGAAGCTGGTGATGACCCCGAGTGGAACGCTAACGGCGAGGGCGGTCCAGATATGGACGCGCATCTGCGGGATAGGCGAATCCACGAGAAGGAGCGCACCGAAAGTGAGCGAGATGATGCCGGCTATGGTGAGCACACCGTGGCTGACGAATTTGGCCTCAAGAGCAAAGAACACGAACGCGACCAGGATCAAGGCCAGAGCGGTGTAGCGGACGGGCAGAATGTTCAGAGCGAAGATGGCGAGCACCACGAAGAAGAAACCCACTACGCCAGGAACGATTGCGCCGGGATGATTGAATTCGACATAAAGGGCGAGCAGCCCGACGGCGAGGAGCACGAAGGACATGTTGGGATCCATGAGAAAGCCCAGGATCTGCTCCTTTAGCGTCTCGTCAAAGGACTGGAGAGGCTTGTCGGCGGTGTGGAGCATGATCTTGGTGCCGTCAAATCGGGTGATCTCGCGGCCGTTCAGCTTCTGAAGAAGGTCCTGATCGCTGTTGGCGACGATGTCGATGAGATGGTCGTGGAGGGCTTCCTGATCGGTGAAAGATTTGGATTCGCGCACAGCGCTTTCGGCGATCTGAGCGTCATGGCCGCGCTTCGACGCGAAGGAGCGCATGAAGGCTGACGCATCGTTGGTGACTTTCTCCTTCATGACGTCGTCCATTTTGCCGCCTCCCATCATCACGGGATGGGCGGCTCCGGTATTGGTGCCGGGAGCCATGGCGGCGATGTCTGCGGATTCGAGGATGAAGAATCCGGCAGAAGCGGCGCGAGCACCACTCGGCGAGACATAGACAATGACAGGCACAGGCGAAGCGAGGATCTTCTGCACGATCTCGCGCATGGAGGTCTCGAGGCCTCCGGGCGTACGAAGGTCGATGAGAACGGCGTCAGCGTGGCGCGCATTGGCGGCGTCGATGCCGCGGGAGATGTATTCGGCGCTGATGGGCTGGATTGTGTCGTCGACGACGAGATGAACGATGTCGGCAATAGCGAGTTGGGTGAAAGCAAAAAGTATCAGTGCGATTGCGAAACAACGAATTGTGGCTCGCATGAGAGCCCCCTTCTGGCGAAGGACTAATTCTTTACTGTAGACCTCTCGTCGATGGTGCGCTTCAAATCGAGAGCCGCGGAGTTGGAGGGTTCCAGACCCAGCGCTCCTGCAACCTCGGAAGAGGCCGCATCCAGCTTATTCTGCGCCAAATGGATGCGGGCGAGAACCAGATAAGCATCCGCTGATGCTTTCAACTGCAGAGCTGCTCGGGCTTCCGAGACGGCTTTTGCCGGATCAGTACTCTCAAGGCAAACAGCGAGTCCGGCGTGAGCAGCTGCGTTGGAGCGATCGGCCTTGACAGCTTCGGCAAATTCCTTCTCCGCCTCCCCGGGAAAGCCGCGCTTGAGGAGATCGGTGGCGCGCTCAACGTGGAATTCGGCACGAGTATGAGGATCGGCCTGAGCGAGACGAAGCTCATTCGCCTTTTGAATCTCCATGGCGAGCTGTTTGTAGGAGGTCTCGTCGTAGTTGAGCTTTATGCGCTGCAGAGGAACACGGCTGACTGCGGCTGTCGATTGCGCCGAGAGGCTGTCGAGTAGAGACTTGGCTTCGGAATCCGACGGGCGCAGGTTGAGGACTTCCTTTAGCTGGCGAGCGGCAGCATTGGTCTGGCCGGCACGGTAATGGGCGACGGCAAGATTGAAGTGATAATCCGGGTCGCTCGGATCGGCTGTAACCGCCTTCTGCAAGTACTCGATTTCGGCGCGCTTGCCACGATGGCCTGCAGCTACAGCAAAGTTGTTGTAGATCTCGGTGAGAGGAAGAGTGCCGGAGAGGTATTGAAACGCCTCTTCAGATTTGGCGTAATCGCCGAGGTAGTACTCGGACAGCCCGTAGAAGAACGCGGCTTCGTTACCATACGCGCTGGAACGCGGAATGCGTGAGAACCAGGAAGCAGCAGAGTCGTACTCGCGATTGTCGTAGTAGCTGTGGCCGAGCTGCAGCATGGCCTCGTAGTAACCAGGGTCAAGACGAATTGCGTCTCGGAAATGCTTAATTTTCTCCTGGCGCGAGGTGGCGATCATTCCCCTGATGTAGTTTTCAAAAGCATCGAGGCGCACAGGCGCGGACGCAGCAATGAAACTCGTTTTCGCGGGGAGATCCGAGGCTCGCGCCTGACGGAGCAGATCCCAAGCGAGGGCGTCCTGGATTTCGACCATGTTGGGCAAAGGGCCGGATTCGGTCATCTCTGGAGAGAGGTGCAGGGCCTTCATGTCCAAGAGTTGGCCGTGTGCACGAAATTGCTGACCATCGTAGTCGTAACGGCCGAGGACAACGTAGTCGACGTCCATCTGCTCGGCAATCTGATAGAGGCTGATCCGGGTAAGACGCGCCGTGAGCGGAATGCCGGCTCGATCGAAGGCGTAGGCGCGGTCCTCGCGAGGCACGAGATAAAAGCGGCCACTCGCCATGCGTGGTCCAAGGACTTCAGGGAAGGATTCGGAAATCCATTCCAGTCCGGGGGCTTTGGACGCGTTCTCAAAAGGCAGCACGAGGAGCGTGTCGGTCGACGTAGTGTCCCCGCTGGGTTCGCTCGATTGAGCGAGCAGAGCGGAGCCGAGAATCAGGATCAGGAGAAGAAAAGCTGAGTTCCTCAAGACAAAATGATTATAGCGACTTCGGGCGCGCTAATTGCTATACGAAGGTGACGTATCGCAGCGGTTACGGGAGTGTGATAGGTTAGCCGGTTTCGCGGGAGGCATCGATGAAAGCTGTTCGATTCCACGAGTTTGGCGGGCCTGAAGTGCTGAAGTATGAGGACGTCCCTGAGCCGGAGCTGCGGAAAGATCATGTGCTGGTGCGGGTGAGAGCATGCGCGCTGAATCACCTGGATCTGTTTGTACGCGGTGGATTGCGCGGGGTCAACCTGCCACACATCAATGGCAGCGATATCGCCGGAGAGATCGCGGAACTGGGCGAGTACGTCACGTGGTTAGAAAAGGAGCAACGAGTGCTGCTGGCGCCCATGACGTTTTGCGGCCGTTGCGAGGCGTGCGTGTCGGGACAGCAGAATTTCTGTCCGGA
>CAZBCQ010000093.1:0-16692 GCA_964490255.1 uncultured Terriglobales bacterium
GCTCCAGGTGGGCCTCCAATTCCCTGCTCTCGTCGGCTGTGAGCGAACCAGAGGTGGACAACGCACAAAGCTCAACGTAGCGCTCGTGGCGGTCGCTGTCGTTTGCCCGGTTTGGAAATTTACGGTCCATCTCTCCTATATGTCTACGGACAGCGGCTCTTCTCTGTGCCAGCCGCGTTTTTTAAATTGTGGCGCAACTTCTGCAATCCTCGATAGTAATGGTTCCGCGTATTAGTAAGAGATTCATCGAGACGCACACTGATCTCCTCTAAGGGACAGCCTTCGAAGAAGAATAACTCCAAAGTGAGGCGCTGGCGCTCACTTAATTTAGACAGGGCGTGCGCCAAAGTGCTCCGGTTCTCGGCTTGGATTTCCAGAGATTCGCCCGAGGGAACAAGGTCCCCCATCTCCTCGATATTGCTGTAATCGTAAAAGCGGCGGCACTTCAGATAGTCACGACGGTCAAATGACCGGGAATAAACCACTTGCACCAGCCAGGATCTCAAGCAGCTCTTCGCGGGATCGAAGTTCTGTCCTTTTCGGTATAGATAGAGAAAGATGTCCTGGACGAGTTCCTGGGCCTCGCTTGCGTCCCGCAGAATGCGGACCGCGACTCCAAATACCAGGCGGGAGTAGCGGTCAAATAGCAGTCCTAGGGCAGCCCTGTCCCCCTGCTGCACCTTGAGCATCAATGCTTCGTCGGTCAGCTCCGCCACGTAAGGTACCGCGGCATCAACCTGCGATCTGAGCGTCTTTGCTGCCGTCGGCGCTGCATTCAAGGTGTTCGCCTGTGAACTCATAGTCTCCCCCGAATACAAAAGATTGCGCGTCGCTGTTCGAACAGACGCAGTACCGCTTTCCATACAACCGATCCAAAGTGTCTGGTGAGCCTGACACCTGCGAGATAAACGAGAGATCCGGCGACTTCCCCGACCGATATAAAGCAATCGTGTCGGAATGCCGACAGAGTACGCTTGCCTTGGGGAAAATCGCTCGTTTCAAGACGGAACGCTGCTTACGCTTTTCCATTTGGCCGGCTCACAACTCCCGTAACTTCTGCTCCGATTCCCTTCCCCGGTCTAGATGCAATGTTGACGATCTCTAACGGTTCATCCCAATCGGGATGGCACAGCAGGACCCGCGTGTTCAGAGTGCCATCCGGCTGTTGCGTTGAATGGACAGCCACAAAGTCCCACATCTCCTCTTTGCCTTTAGTGACGATCTGTTGGCTGACTGTTACGGACAGGCGGTCTGAACCAGCGCAAAAATTCCCTGCTGAACCGCCATTGCAACGAATCGCAAAGGGCTGATGAAGCGAATACATGACTATAGTCCCTGAATCAATAGGCACCGTTCGAGAAACCATGCTCTGTGCCCAAACATATAGGTGCTGATAGACAACGGCTTAACAAAACATTGGCCCAAGCGCTTGGAGCGGAGCTCACAAACCTCAGAACCGAAAAACATTGGTCGCAGGAGTATGTGGCTCACCGCCTCGGCTATGACGAAACTTACATTCGCAAAGTCGAACGCGGAACAGCAAATCCCACGCTTCAGCTGCTGTGTAACTTTGCCGATCTATTCGGTGTTTCGCTATCAGATCTCATTTGCCGAGCCGAGGATACTGCGGCTAAGGCCAGCAACTCCACGCGAACTCCGTCCTCCCCAAAATAGCGATCCACTATCCAGCCCGGATCATACAGGACTATAGTCCCTGATTACAATACCACTTTACCGCACATGATGCGTATGTGGCGAAACGTATCGGAGCGGACAAAAAGCGTCTGGCTAGAAATCTGGACGAGGCTCTTGGTGCGGAACTGACCGACTTGCGGATTAAGAAGGGCTGGTCTCAGCAGAAGTTTGCGGATGTTGTTGGTTTTGATGAAACTTATATTCGACAGCTTGAAAGAGGAACAAAGAGCCCAACCTTGAGAAGCCTGGCTCATATTGCAGAAGCGCTGTCAGTTCAGCCTTCTACTATGATCCGTTCGGCAGAACATCGCGTAAAGACAGCAAAATAAGATGTATCCAGACCCAGCCGCATCGTCTAAATGGCAAACGTTCAATCAATAGACGACTTCCCGGCGAAGCGAGTTTTTTCTTGCTTTGCTCATATATTGAGGAACGCTGGATTCTCTGTGATCCAGGCAAAGTTTGGGAATGAATGCTTAGAGTAGCCCAAAGAAGGCAGATCAATCTTATTCACCTGGACTCTTATAGCCTGCTTTCCTGAAAATCGAATTAGGACACTACCCCGAACCGGTCCTGGCGCTTCGGTCCATCCGGGAATGATTGTCGGTCGAATTGCAAAATTGGATTTAGAATAGCTGAAGCTATGAGAGAAGAAATAATTGAAGAACTGGATGCGGAAATCGCCCGTTTAACCGAAGCTCGAAATGTTATTCTCGGAGCAAAAAGCCACAGCAGAGATGGCATGAGGCGGGGGCTGAGGCGGCGACCCATGAGCCCTGCAACCAAGGCAAAAATTGCCGAGAGACAACGAGAAAGATGGGCCCAGCAGCGAGCGGCCAAGAAGAAGTAATGCTGTTCTTGTCCTTCTTTGTATGTGTGAAGGGAGTCCGGCGCACCCAGGCCAGCATCAAATATATTGAAACCGACATTTGTTACTGGCATACTGGAGTCAAATATGGCCCGTGAAAGAATTACTAGCGCTTTTGCAACTGCCGAACGGACAGCGGAAGTACTCGGCGTCTCGCCTGCCCGAACTCGCCGGCTCGTAACCTTGGCGCAGGAAGACCTCGGCACGGAACATCGTGCGAAATCGAAACGGAGACCCCACGTGAGTACAAATGGCACGGAAGCAAGGGCGCGTAAAGCCTCCAAAAAGCGATAGCGCCAAAGATGCGGTCTTTCTAAATGTTCCTTATGACGAGTCCTTCGTTACTCTTTTCCTTGCCTATATCGCTGGAGTAAGCGCCTTTGGCCTTGTCCCAAGGGCAACGCTTGAAATTCCGGGTAGTACCCGCAGGCTCGATCGTATTATTTCTCTCATCGAAACTTGCCGTTATTCGATTCACGACATGTCATATGTAAAACTCGACCGGAACGCTCCACGTACCCCGCGCTTCAACATGCCGTTCGAACTTGGCTTGGCCGTTTGTCACGAAAAGACCCACGGACAGCACACATGGTTTGTTTTTGAGACCGTCAAATGGCGGCTGCAAAAATCGCTCTCGGACCTGAATGGAACGGATATTTATATCCATGATGGTAGAATCCACGGTGTCTTTCGAGAGCTTGCCCAAGCGTTCGTGAGAAGCCAACGTCAGCCAACCGTGCAGCAGATGAGAACCATTTACGACAAAACGCGAAACATGCTACCGAATCTTCTGGCGGAGGCCGGCGCCAGTGGTCCTTTTCAAGCACGCGTGTTTCGTGACATTTCCGTTTACGCGAGTGCCCTGGCTGATGAGATAACTGCCTGATTCAAAACCCGACCGGTTCAGGGTTCAGACCCCGGCGCGACTTTATGCGGACTTATTTCTGCGGAGAAACCTGGATAGCACGCCAGACCTCTTGGGTTTGCGCTCCTCTCCCGCATGAATCAAGCTCCGCTTCCGCAGGTCCTGGAGGAATTCAGTGACATCCTCTTCGAGCTGCGATCGGGATACTCCTTGAAATTCTTTCTCTAGGCCATCGACGATTGCCTCGGGCGAAAATCCCTGCTTCAGCATCTCCCAAATCTTTGCTCCCACTGGGTTCATGCTGAAACAAAGACCCTGCTCAATATCCAACAACACGGCGCCATCCTGGTTGATCGTGTCTCTCACGCTATCTGAGACGTTGATAGCGTGTTCGGTCTCACGGTTTTCCATATAAGTAATCTCCAGACTTCTCTAATTCCTCGTGATCAAATTTTCGATTAAGCCTGTGTAGCTCCGAGAATTCGCCTGCTTCTTGCGCGCCAATACCGCGACGCTTTCCGGTTCCCATTTAGACAGACAGGCTCGCTCAAAGATCGGAACACGGCTAAGCAGCGTCGCCAGTGGTTCATCGACGAAGAAAAGATACTCTTTCACACAATTGTCCTGATCCACCGAATTCACAGTTGTGGCCCAGTCTAGGCTCACGCCCTGTTTAACAGAGTGACACTGACCTACTCTCCTATTGTTTCTGCTTTTACAAGGGACTTCTCCAAAGATCACAGCGCGTCGCCAAACCGACCAGAAGCACACAAAACAAACCGAAATGTGGAGCGTTCCAAACAGCACACTCCTGCGGAGCTAAGAAAATTTGAAGGAACATCACAACAGAGCGGGACCGCGTTGGTAAGGCGGCGAGATCACGAGAGACTTATGTATTCACTTCTCTCTCGAACTCTGGCAGGTACAACCGTCTATCTCGCGACCGGATCAGTTGCGCCTCTTGAGATGATGCACATATGAAACCAGACTTCGTCCCGAAAGGTCCTGCAAGCGGACTCGGAGAAGTCCCTACCTCGCGGTTATCCAACCATCACTCCAGTGTTTGAGACATTTCCAAATACCGGCATAAGGCGTTTGCCAATTGCATGTGGTGTGGGCTGCGGCATTCAGGCTCAAATAAACGAGGGCTTCCCAGCAGAATACACAATGCACGCGCCCGGGAAGTGGCAACATTCAAGCGATGAATGCTGTACAAAAATTCCATTCCTCGAGGCGCATCTTCGGGCGAAGAGGTTGTCAATGAATAGATGACGAGAGGCGCTTCCTGACCTTGAAATTTATCCACTGTTCCAACCCGGGCTCCCGGGATGCGATTCGCTATATCCGACATCTGGGCGTTGTAAGGCGTAACAATCAGAATATCGTTCAATTCAAACGGCCGACTCCTACCCTCATGATTGACCCACACCACTTCTGGTCGCAACAGCGATTCTACCAATTCCACGACCCGATCCACTTCTTCCGGAGAAGAATTTTGGTTGCCCTCATGTTCAACAGGAATGAACCGCAAACCGCAACCGTCAAGCCGAGCGTGACCTTTGATCTCTTGTTGATCAAGACCCGCGGAAGATTGTAAGCGCCCTTCGTAAAAGACCTCTGAGGTAAAGGAACAAATTGCCGGATGCAGCCGCCACGTATCCGGAAGAAACACCCCGAGATCAGGCGCAATAGTTTTAGCGCCGGCGAGTAGATGTTCCAAAGCGGAAATCTCTGCTCCATCCGGATGACTGCCTTTCAGCGGTTGCTCCAGTTGCTGGGGATCGCCCAACAGGACAATGCTCTTTGCGGCTTGCGCGACTGCCAATACGTTTGCCAGAGACATCTGTCCTGCCTCGTCAACAAACAATACATCCACCGCTTCTAACAATTCTTCGCACGCCCACAACCATGCCGTGCCGGCGAGGACTTGCGCACCAGACTGTTGGAGTGCTTTGAGCGCCTCTGCATTATCGGTAGTTTCTTTGATACATTCGGACGGCGCTTCGGACTTTTCATTTACCTTCTGCATACAATGCAGATTAGCGAGATCCTCTAGCCTCGCCGCCCTGACCACCTCTTCCAGCAGATTCCGAATCACCTTATGGCTGAGGGCGGTGATACCCACTTTCTTGCCTTTGCGCACCAATTCACAGATCATCCGCGCGCCGGTATAGGTTTTGCCGGTACCCGGTGGCCCCTGGATGGCAAGCACAGAGGAATCCATTGCAACTACAATTCGCTTGGCCGCTTCCAATACGTCTTCGCCTTCATAAACCAACGGACCGCCGGTCTCCCCAGAAATACGCGGCGGCTTGCGCAAGAGCAAGTCACGAGCGGCACGATGGCCTCCGGACGAATCTATGCCGTTCGCTTGCACCCAGGCGCCTAGGCGGAAGAGCGACTCCGCTAATACTTTTGAGTTGACTGTGGAGAAAGAGAAGGCTGAGCTCGGATGCATCTCCGCTGTCTTCTTGGTTTTTTTGATATCGATGGTCCGAGCTACCAAGTCAACGGCCTGCACCGTGCCAATCTTTTCTTCTCGATTATGAAGCGTGTCCCCGGTGCGAATATCCGTCTCCTGCCGAGCAAAGACATACCTGTCTACGGGAATATTGCGCTCCACGCCCAAGCGATGCATCCACTGCAACTGCGATATCGCGGATTTCTCAGCCAACAAGTCCTCATCCGATAATTCTCTCAGACGATAGAACTCCCACCACTCGGCCTTGTTCTCCCGCCGGTGCCAATCCAGCAGATTTGCCAGTAACCAGCGCGCCGCCTGCTCCCCGGATCTCTCATCGGGTTCGACGGCAACATCGCCGGTCAATTGGCCAAATAATTCCTGGATCCGCTGCTGACGCTCGTCAACTTGCGGCGGCGGAGCGCTGTCCTGCGAAGCTGGACGGGCCACTTCACGACCTGCCTGGATCATCGCGCCGCGTTGCTGCTCCAGCCAATTGCGCATCATAATGAGGGAGAGACAATCGTCGTGATTGTAGTCCTCTAATGTTTTCTGCGCCGACTCCCACATTTGGATCGACTGTGAAAGCTCCAGGCTATGCTCGATGGTGCGCTTGGCGTAGGTGGCGTGCTTAAGGGTGACCTGCCGTTGGAACGCATAAAACGGCTCTAGGCTCTTCAGCGCATACTGCTCCACGCTCGCCCGAATCGCCTGGCGAAAAACACTGTGCAGATCGAGGAACAGTCTCGCTCGCAGCATCCTGTCCACCGCGTCCTCGCACGTGGCATAACGGCCCATGAGCCCTTTGATCGTGCCCGGCTCATACGGGGTGAAGTGATAGAGGTGCAGATTCGGATGCCGTGACCATGCCTGCATAATGGAGTCCACTATCCATTCGAAAGCGGCTTTTTCTTCCACTTGGCTTCGCGCCCAGCGACACTCATAAACCGGCGTGCCCGCCGCATCGGATCTTACAAATCCAAACAGGTACTCCAATCCGCTATGTCCCACGAATGGGTCGCCTTCGATGTCCAGAAAGATGTCGCCGGGTGACGGCTCAGGCAGCCGGGCCAAGCCACAACCAGCTTCGATCTCCAGCAATTCAAATACTGGCCGGCCTTCATTGCGCCCGGCAACCTGCACCCGCGCCTGCTCGCGTACTCGGACGTAGCTCTCAATCGAGCCATGAGTTGGTTTTTCTGGAAGCGGAAGCGGAAAACCAGCAAGCCTCTCGACGGTCGGCGTCCCCCACGCGAGGAATTGTTTCCTTTGCAACTTGGTGATGCCTGCAACCAGCGAAAGATGGTCGTCCCTCCGCCAGCGGGAATCGCACTCCTGCTCCCAGCGGCAAACTTCACAATGCGGATTCGGCTCCGGATACGTGCCCGCAGCGCCTCCTGAGAGTTCCACCGCCCGCTCCAGCTTTGCTTTTACCTGGCGATAGTAGGCCGCGTAATCAAGCACCCGATAAGGCTCAGCCACAAAGTTTTCTGTTCGCGGTACCACGTACATCCACTCTGGCAAAATGCCCTGTATCTTTTCCAGCAGCTCGCAATAGAGCGAAAGCTGAAGAATAGTCGCCGCCTTGGTTTCCCGCGCCAGTTTGCAGTCATACACCTCGTAGGACCATCCGGCGGGAGCGCTTGGATTATTGATCCGATGCAGGACGTCGGCCCGTCCCAGCCATCGCCCAGTCCTCATCGTGGCCTGTGCGATCACCTCAGCGCCTCTCCTGATAGCGTCACAGGTTGCTTCCACTGCGCGCTCCTCGGAATCTATCTCCCGAAGATCGGTAACGGCAAGCCCGGAATTCTCAAGATGGTCGAGATAGTTCTGCTCGTGCTGGAAGCCATGCTCCTGCAGTATCCATGTATCCGGACTCTTCCACTGCGGCCCCGCCTTCCGCCCCAGCGCTACCGCCAGGTCGTTATCAGTTAAATGATGGCAGAAAAGATGGTTGCTGAGATCGCTCGCCGACAGACGAACGCTTCCCTGTTCAGATTTCATGAGGATCCCCCGGGGAATAGGAAGCTAAAAGCATACCCCTTTAGACAGCGCTTTCGCCAGAAGAATGCGTGCTGGCAGGATGCCGTCAGTATAAGGACACGCTCTAATTATCTCTTACTGAAAGGAAAGCCTCAGTTTAATACTTAGGTGAGCGTCGCCTCCTTGCCATTGAAGCTAAATTGTTGGGATCGGCGGGCCTGCTCAGAAAGTCCTTGTACTCTCTTATCTTATCAAGTACTATTGGCTCCCTTTTATTTTATGGCAACCCTGGCCTCAGCTCCGCAACGGTCCGGCTCTTTCCGCGAGCAATTTCAGGCGCTCAGCGGGTATCAGGAGAGGGGCGTTTGGTGCAAATTCTTAACCCTGATTCGCGGGAAATTGGCATGAGGGAGCAAAATGAAATTGACCATCATCCACGTTTGGGTTTTGCCACGCATACAGCGCAAACGAGAAAACGCGAAGACCTTTATCAGGAAAACGAAGAAGAGACGAGCACGCAAAAAGATCGCGAGACGCATCGCCACGCCCGAAATTAAGATCACCGGTTTTTCGAAGCATGTACGCTCTGATGAAAACGTAGGGAACAGTAAAGTTAAAAAAGTTAAAACGGCTTGTTAAGTGGAGGTGTATTTGTTTTCGCGATGAAACTCGTTGCGGCCTCATTGAAGATTTGGCATTGTGGTTTTTGTATCGCAGCAAGAATTAAGATTTCTGCGATCAGGTGATCGCAGCCTCGTTGAAGGAAGGCTCTGATTCGGCTGAAAGATTTTGCGCATGACCAATGAAACCGAAGAGATTGGAACGAAGTGGTTGTCTCAAGCACTTGGATTGAAGGAAGAAGACACCCTGTTTCCATGGCAACTAATGCTACTGGACGAGTTTCGAAAAGAGAAACTATGGCCAGCCGTTGACATACCTACCGGACTTGGCAAGACCTCGGTCATGGCAATTTGGCTTATAGCTCGTTCCTTGGGGGCCCGGCTGCCCCGGCGAGTTGTTTATGTGGTTGACCGCCGGGCAGTGGTCGATCAAGCTACTGAAGTCGCCATGGATCTCCGGGAGTTTGTGGAAAAAACACCAAAGGTTAAAGAACAGCTTGGTCTTTTAAACCGCACATTGCCTGTTTCCACGCTGCGCGGTCAATATGTAGACAATCGCGAATGGCTCGATGATCCTGCAGCTCCGGCCATCATTGTTGGCACCATCGATATGATTGGTTCACGCCTTCTTTTCCAAGGCTATGGTGTTTCGCGGAAAATGCGAGCATACCACGCGGGCCTGCTTGGAGCCGACTCTCTCATCATCTTGGATGAGGCCCACCTTGTGCCTGCGTTTGAGGCTCTGCTCAGAGATATTGCAGATGGAGATGATCTGCTTGGGCCGAAAGACGAGGTTCTGCAAACTTTTGTTCCTCCTTTCAAGCTGATGTCGCTCTCCGCTAGCGCACGTGGAGCGTCGGACAGAGCGGCGTTCCATCTCGGCGAAAAGGATACCAAACATCCAATAGTCAAGCGCAGATTGATGGCTACAAAGCGGCTGTTCATTCGCAATCTCCATAAAGGCGACAAACTTATAGGAGCAATCGTAGAGGAAACCTGGAGGCTGATTCACGATCGCAATCGGCCCATCCGCTGCATAGTTTTCTGTGACAAGCGTGAAGATGCGGTGATGGCGAAAGAGGAAATCGAGGGGCGAGCTCGCGGCGATAAGAAGAGCGGCACGAAAGCTATGGAAATCGATACTGAACTCTTCGTAGGCGGGCGTCGCGTCTTCGAACGCCAAAATGCAGCCAAGCGATTGGCGGATCTCGGCTTCATCTCGGGGAAACCGGTCAAGCAGGGCCGCTCCGCTGTTCTTTTTGCTACCTCCGCGGCGGAAGTAGGCGTGGATCTCGATGCCGACTGTCTGATCTGTGATCTGGTGGCTTGGGAACGTATGGTTCAGCGCTTCGGTCGCGTAAACCGTCGGGGTAATGTCTCAGGTGGTGCAGATGTGGTAGTCGTAGTAGAACCAGAGCCAGAGCCAGACAAGCGAACTTCGGAGGCGCTCGGTAGGAAAGCCGAAGAACGTAATGAGAAAGAGAAAGCAATGGTAACGAAATACGAGGCCGCTGTTGCTGGTTCCCGTGCGAAGCGAAACGCAATTAATCTTCTCTCACGCAACGATGGGACAGGCGATGCTAGTCTTGCCGCCCTTCGTGATCTGAACCAGAGGGCTGAAAGAATTCCTGAACTGCGACAGATTCTTGAAGCGGCAATAACTCCTGCGCCATTGCGTCCCGCATTCACTCGCGCCGTTGTTGATGCCTGGTCGATGACCTCGCTCGAATTACATACCGGTCGACCGGAAATTCAGCCTTGGCTGCGGGGCTGGCTTGAAGACGAGCCTCCAGAGACTCAAATTGTGTGGCGAACCTACCTGCCGGTGCGCAGCGACGGAGAAACCAAAATAGCGGCAAGCAAGGAGGAAATGGAAGCGTTCTTCGAGGCGGCGCCGCCACACACAAGCGAGGTGCTGGAGATAGAGACATTTCGCGTTGTCGGCTGGCTGGCTGCGCGAGCAAAGGCGATCCTCAGCGACTCGAAGAGCAGTCTTAATGGTAAAGACATAGCAATGATCGTTCTGACCAAGAGCGGAAAAGTTAAGCGGGCGTTGCGTCTAGAGGAATTCGACGCGGACAAAGATGAACGCAAGGAACTTCAGGACCTGCTTGCCGAGGCGATGGTGATTGTAGATGTCCGCATTGCCGGCTTGAAAGAGGGATTACTCGACCACAGAGAAGTAACTCTCCCTCGAACTGCGGATGACGGGCAACCGTGGATGGCGATCATTGGATTTCGGGTGTGGATTGCAGATGCCAGTCAAAACATACCGTGGACGCGCCTGCGTATTGCTGCAGAAATATCCGATGAGGGGGAACCGCTCCGCTGGTTGGTCGTGGAAAAACAACGGGGCGACTCGACAAACGAAGAAGATCGATCCGCCGGTATTCCCCAATTGCTGCAAGAGCACCGAACCTGGGCAGAAGATTGCGCGCGGACGCTAGCAAAGAAACTAGTCTTGCCCTCCGAATACGCAGAGATGCTTTGCACCGCGGCATTCTTGCACGATGAAGGCAAATGCGCACGTCGATGGCAGCTTGCGTTCAACTCGCCGGACAGTAAATATATCTACGCTAAGACCGAAGGACCAATTAATTTTGCAGTTCTCGACCACTATCGACACGAGTTCGGATCGATACTTGCAATAGAAGGACATGAGCGGTTACAGGCTCTCTCCGAAAATCTTCGGGAATTGGCTCTACATTTGATTGCTGCTCACCACGGGTTCGCGCGGCCATTCATAGAGATTAGTGGATGCGACAGTGCGCCACCTTCGGTGCTCGAAGCACGTGCTAAGGAGGTTGCGCTGCGCTTCGCAAGGCTCCAGCAATGCTGGGGAACGAGGGGGTTAGCGTGGTGGGAGGCACTCCTCCGCGCCGCCGACCAGCAGGCTTCCCGGAACAACGATGCTCGCGAGCCTCGGATCGTGACTGCCGTCCACTCAGGAGCCGCATGAGTAGAGCTTCCATCCCAGTGAACCTGTTCAATCCCGGCCAGGTTCTTGCTTCGCTTGGGTTCCTCGAAGCGGCCAGTGTTCTTTGCTCAAGCGCAGTCGGAGGATTTGATTGGGCAGATGAGGCTAACATTCGCTTCGTACTGGATGCTAATAGCGACAGAAATCCATTTGCGGTAGTCCTCGAATTTCTTGCGAATGCCGAATTGCGCCGTCTCGCACCTTGGGGCTATAAGGATCCACCTTCGAAAAAGAAAAAGGCAAAGGCTGTGGCCAAAGATGAAAGTGAAGAAGAAGAGCAGACAGACGGGATGGAGTATTCCGGCAGCTTTCTCGCGCGCGAGCCAGACCGCATGGCCTTACCCATTCGCCTGACTCACATTGGAAGATCCCTCGACATCACGCACTGGGCCGACGGCTCATCCCGCAATAATTTCAAGCTCTATGCTGGCAATCGGAGCGCAGCAAGCATCGCGCGGGCTATGCTCATCGGCACACAAGAAAAGCTCCGAAAAACTCAGAAAGTTGGAGATCTTAAAACGAAGGGCATCCGCGCGCTCTGGAAGGAAAATCCCAACGGTCTCGTCGAATGCCCTTTTGATGTTGTTACGCCAATAGGTGGCAGCTTCAATTTCGACCCGCGCGGCGCTTGGACGGCTCTTGATGCAGGCTATTCACCTAATGATCAGAAACATGCTATCGCGGCGTCCCCAGTTGTGGAACTGCTGGCCGCAATCGGGCTGGAACATGCACGACCATTGGAAGCTCGGGAAAAGGGACGTGTACGTGTACGTTATGCCGCCTGGGGCGAACTGGTTTCAGCATCGCTCGCGCGACCGCTGCTCGCAGGAGCACGCTTCGGAGTATCTCTCCGAAGGCTTGTATTTACGCTCGGTGCATCAGGGAAAAACAAAATCGTTACGTTTGGAGAGGAAGAAATATCATCATGACCGAACAAAAACAGGGCTTAATAAATAGCGAGTTGCTGGATAAATGGGCAACCGATCCTGGGAGCGCTGTGGCACTCCACCTCAAACAAAAACTCCTGCCCATCGAGGCAGTTGAAAGCAAACAGGAAATTGAAAACACGCAAGGAATTGTCTTCCCCCCAACATACGCGGATATTGGATACAACATCGACACACTCTCAGATGGAACCAGAATGGCGACCATCGACAGCATCGGGTCGCAGGCAAATCGCATGGAACCGCTCTTTAAAGAGGGCGGACCATTAGCCGATCTTGTTCCGCAGATCAAGATCAAGATCAACAATGGCACGACGGTCTCGATTTTTGACTTACCTCATCGCGCCGCTGACGCGACGGTGCAATCATCGCCTGGCCTCGCAGAATTATCTAGCAATGCATTTAACGACTTGAAGCAAGGCAACGCCGCCACGCTTTGTGCCCTTGCGCCCACATCGCTGGTATTTGGAGTGTGGGACTCACGTGGGGGAACAGGTGAAAAGCGGCCACGCCTGGTGCGTTCGCTTATCCGTGCGTGGAATATCGAAGTGGTGCATGCAGCCGCACAGTTCAATTCTTTATGGAAAAAGCTCGATGAAGCACAGCAGACGGATTTGAAAAAAGAAGCGGAAAAGAAAAAGGTTGACCTCTCTGTAAAAGGCTTGGCAGATGCCCCCGCCACCTTTCGCAAAACTAGGATTCCCCAATATCAGCGCGATGGCACTCCCAATCCTGAGGCGCGCGTTTTGGGTGGTGTGCTCGTTAAGGGCCAGATTGAGCGAGAAGTAACCGTGAATCTGCTGGCGTTGCGAGGTTTGCGAGGTAGCGACAAGGATACAGATAAAACTGAGGCATTGCGACGATATCTCCTTGGCCTGGCGCTGCTGGCGGCAATCCAAGAAATGGACCTCTTTTTGCGCGAAGGCTGTTTGCTCCGTTATGCTCGCAATAATGAGGAAGTCTGGTATGCCCTGCCGCGTCGCGGCGATCCACAGCAGATTGACTTGGCGAATGCATATAAAACAATCAAAACGTACACAGAGGAAGCTTTAAAACATTTCAAAGACAAATGGCCAGAGAAACTCGAATATGAGTTCAACATCACCAAGGCCAAGGAACTGTTAGCCAAAAAAGGCGAACAAGAGGAAATAGCGGCAGGCGCATAATGTATGATCCAATCCTTGGTGATCTCAATTCGGCTTTATGAGGGCCGTTATCACGGTGCAGGCGAATGGCCCCCTGCACCGGCGCGGCTGTTTCAGGCGTTCATTGCAGGTGCTGGTTTAAGTGGCCCCCTCGAAAGCCGTGATCGCGAGGCACTTGAGTGGCTTGAAAGGCTTGACGCTCCTGTTATTGCCGTGCCTCGGAAGCGCGACGGCCACGGTGTCACTTTGTATGTACCGAACAATGATCTGGATTCAGTCGGAGGCGACCCTCGCCGCATCGCCGAAATCCGTGGCAGTCAGAAACTCTTCAAACCGCGCTTGTTCGAATCAACGATTCCATTTATGTACGCATGGATGTTCGAAGAAAGCCAGGAATGTACCGAGAAAGCCGCGAATGTTATGGCGCTTGCGGAGCGGGTGTATCAATTCGGGCGTGGCATCGATTTCGCATGTGCTTGGGGCGAACTGCTGGACAGTGCTGCATTGGAAGAACGCTTCTTGGCTTACTCTGGCAAAATTCATCGGCCCTCATCGCGCGGCAAGGGGCTCGTTCTGAAATGCCCCATGCAAGGGTCGTTGAGAAGTCTAGATGATCGCTACCGCGCGTCCGGACGACGCTTTAGCGTGGAGCAAAGGGGCAGGACTATAACACAGATTTTCACAAAACTTCCGAATCCTCGGTTTGCGTCGATTACATACGACAGCCCGGCATGGAATTACACTTTCGAGCTACGCGAACGTTCGGACAAAGCGCCTTTTGCTGCTTGGCCGCTGGCACAAATAGCACGATTAGTGGAGTTGCTTCGTGATGGCGCGGTGGCCCGGCTATGCCTAGCTTTGCCGTCCCAACAGGTAGAAATCGAGCGTACTCTTGTGGGACGCAGGCCTGCCGGCACAAATGATGGGTCTTCTTCTGACCGTATACGAATTCTGCCGCTGCCCTCGATCGGCCACCATTATGCCGACCGAGGGAGTAGGCGCGTCCTGATCCAAATACCTCCAGGTTGTCCGTTATCTGCGGGCGATGTTTTATGGGCATTCTCGGGGATGGAACTTACGGATCCGAATACGGGCGAAGCTCTCGGAATAATCGTCACCCACGCATCCGAAGAAAACGTCGAGAATATGCTAGCTCACTACGGTGTCGGAAGCGATGAGTTCCATCGCGTGTGGCGCACAGTAACGCCTGCAGCTCTTCCGGAGTCCGCAACGCGGCGCCGCATCAATCCGAACCACAGGCTAGATGAAGCCAAAGGTGGGCAAGAGCGCGCTGCAGAGTGTGCGCGGGCTGCTGCTGCCGTTATACAGGCTTTGCGGCATGCGGGAATCCCAATACCTGTCCAGCAAATTCGGGTTCAGCGTGAGCCATTTGAGGCCAAAGGTGAGAGAGTCGAGACATTCGCAGAGCGCACACGTTTTTCAAAGCACCGGCTCTGGCATGTGAAGATCGAATTTAAGACGGAAATTTCTGGTCCGCTGGTTATAGGCGACGGGCGGTTTCTTGGCCTAGGGATAATGGCGCCCAAGTCGATTTTTGGTCTCGATTCATTTGTGCCCATAGATTCTTCGGAATACGAACAGATTGCGCAGCTTCACTGATATGGTTTACGCGAATGCATTTACGTTGAATCAGGCGTGCTACCAACGGCACAGCAGTATCGAGCTTCCTACTGCAAAGTTTGCGATGCGCAAGCTGGATAACAGCAATACACCCTACTCCGTACCGTGGCCTTTTGGCATGAAGGTCGCCGCGTGGATGCGACATGCCGCCGCGGAGGCGCTGCGGCAGGAAGGCTATAAGGATGATTACATCAACAGCTATGTCCTGGGCCATGGCAATGGACACGGCAAGCACATGTCGTTTGTGCCAGTGCCAAACATCGGCACGATTTACCCGGACGGAGCAGTCCGTCGAGTCATGGTGCTCGAACCAGCCGATGGAGATGGTGAAATTGCGGAGCTGTTGCAGTTGAAACTTTCTTCTTCTGTCCTTCACGGTCTTATCGAGAACGGAAACGGACCTCGAAAAACTGAGCCTGTATGCTCGCTGCTGGAAGCGCAAAGCGATAACATTTGGCAATATTATACGCGTTCGAGCCGGGTGTGGCATTCAGTAACGCCAGTGGTGCTGCACGGCTACAACTCCGAGCATGGCAGGTTTTCGCTCAAGAAAACCGAGCAGCTTCTGTATCAGGCGTTTGAAAAATCGGGCTACTCGCGGGAATCCATCAACGAATTGCAGTTTCAGCCAGCTCCGCTGTGGGCGGGCACGGAAGGAGCGCTAACCATGCGGCTGCCGGAATATTTGAAGAAATGGCCTCGTTACCACGTGGCGGTACGCTTCCGTGATGCGGTCCCCGGCCCGGTACTCGCTGGCATTGGACGGCACTATGGGATAGGACTCTTTGCTGCTCCGCGAGAAAAAGAGCACGCCTGATGCGCACCTCCTATCTAGTCTGTTACGACATTTGCGATGAGAAGCGCCTGCGCAAGGTCTTCAAGCTGATGCGCGGGTTTGGCGACCATCTGCAGTTTTCGATTTTCGAGTGTCAGTTTACAGCCTCGGACCTGGTGCGTTGCCGCGAAGCCCTGCGCGACGTAATCAAGCACGACATCGACCAGGTGCTGTTCGTGAATCTTGGACCGGCGGAAGGTCGCGGAGACCGCGTGATCACCGCGCTCGGCAAGCCCTACGTCAACATGGACGCGCCCTGCATTGTGGTGTGAACTTTATTTGGTCATCGGGTGATCCGGTGATTGGATCATTTGACCATTGGCAGGGGCAGGACCGGAAGCGCTGGATGCTTTGATATTGAGTGATTTGGCTATTGGGCGATTGGGAAAATGTGTCGCTAGCAAATGGAGAATCAGTGGCCAGTGGCTAACAAATGCAGATGCCTCGACTCGCGCCTCTTTTTTGTTAGGCCGGCGCTCGCTCCGGAGACGACAGTATAGAAGAAAAACGAGAACTGATCGTTTGCGATTTGTGCGCGAGGGAATTTCCGCGATCTGGAGACGACAGCGTAGAAGAAAAGCGAGAACTGACGACTGACCAACTGACAACTGAAAAACTATGTCCTCGAACCCACAACCCGCACCGCTTCCCGCCG
>CAZBCQ010000094.1:0-16618 GCA_964490255.1 uncultured Terriglobales bacterium
GCTGTTGCAAGGTCGGCTTCAGAATGCCGATCACCTGGCGATCGATGTAGTTCACCGTCATCGCCAGGAACAGCAGTCCGCATATCCTCCACCGCCAGTTTCCGGTGGAGGTCGCTGGCTCTTGTGTAGCGCCGGCGTCTGCCCTGAGGGAAGCCGAAGGGTCTCGCCGGCTGTCTTGCGTGATCTGTGCGGCTGCTGCGGTTTCCTCTTGCTGTCCCGGCTTATCGGTAGGAATTGTCACGAAGGGTTTGGGCCGAAAAATCCCCGGCCAGCGATTGTACCGAAACTCAGCTACCGTGTGAGCATTTGATGGCCACTTCGGTTCCAGATCGGGCACCTGCGCTTCTGTTTGATTGCTTTGCACGCAACGCGCTGGCTATACTGGCGTTCCCCAGAGGCAGACGTGGAGTTCTATGCATTTGACAACGCATACTATCAACGCCTTAGGACTGGCGATCCTGAGACGGAACGCCACTTTGTCTCGTACTTCAGCGATCTCATCCTGATCAAGCTCCGTTCGCGCCTGCTTCCCAGCGACGTCATCCAGGAAATCCAACAGGAGACCTTCGCCCGCGTCATCGGCACCATTCGCAAAAATGGCGGACTCGAAAAGCCCGACCGCCTCGGCCCCTTTGTCAATTCGGTTTGCAACAACGTGATGCGCGAATTCTTCCGCGCAAACTCCCGGCAGGATCAACTCGAAGGCAGCTTCATCGACCCGCCCGATCGCCGCGCCGATCTCGACAGCGTCCTCGTCTCGGCTGAAGCGAAAAAGCATGTCCAGCGGGTGCTCGATCAGCTTCCCTCACGAGACCGCGAGGTCCTGAGCCAGGCCTTTTTGGAAGACGAAGTCGGCGATCGCGACCAGCTTTGCCGTCGCCTGGGCATAGAGCGCGACTACCTGCGCGTGCTCCTGCACCGGGCCAAGAAGAACTTTAAGTCCGTGTATCAGGACATGATGGCGCAAAACGCCAAAAAACAGAGAATGGGATGAAACGCTCAGCCCCCTTCCAGCACTATCCGGATGAAGTACACAGTTGGTCTCGGGTGGCGACTGCTTCTGGGGAGGACGGCGACATCCGAGACCGATTGGTGAAGAGCTTTCTTTGTTGTCATTACGAGCCGACTCAGGTCTGGGCTTTAGCCCAGACTCGCGTAGCGATCGGCGAGCAATCTGCAGTTTCACGGGCAAACTAACGATGGACCATTCCGAGGCCGTACAACTCAGGGCAACCGAGAAATACCTGCTGGGAGAACTCCCAACCGACCAGCGGGAGGCCTTCGAAGAGCACTTCTTCGAATGTACGGAATGCGCTCAGGACGTCAAAGCCGCCGCGGTTCTCATTGATAACGCCCGCGCTGTTCTTCGCGTAACCTCGAACCCGGGTCAAGAGTTTCAGGCCGCTCGTCAAAGAGCTTGGTGGGAATGGCTTCAGCCCGCCTGGGGATTGGCCGCCGCTGCCCTCGTACTCGCCGTGATCGCCTACCAGAACCTGGTCACCATTCCGCACCTCAAGTCCGAGATGGCTGCCACCACCACTCCGCAGGCGCTCACGTCCTTCAATCTGGCCACGGCGGGGTCTCGTGGAGCGATAGGCTCGCAACCCGTAGCCCCGGCCGGTAAGCCATTCAGCTTCTACATAGATATTCCCGCCAGCGATTCCTTCGCTTACTATAGGGCCGCCGTTGAGCCGGAATCCGGTGGTCGCAAGTTTGTAGTGCCGGTGTCTCGCGAGCAGGCGAAGGATCCAGTACAAATCCTGCTGCCGGCGAACACTCTGTCACCCGGCAACTATGTGCTGGTCATTCGTGGCGTGGGGCAGCCGCCTGCCAGCGACACTCACGTGGGGCAGCCGAGTGCCGGCCAGGCTCACGTGGGGCAGCCGACCTCGGCTGCCAATGAAGGCACAGAAGTCGCACGCTATCCGTTCGCTGTTCAGCACCAGCAATAACGCCGTTACTTCGTCATTACAGGTGATCACAAATGAAGCGCTTCAAAACCCCAAGAGCTTTCTTGTATCACGCCCACGGCTTTGCAATCAGCGGAATGATTACAAAGCCCTATCAGGACTTCATCCCAACCCAGGCGGCGGCCACGCTGCCTACCACCGGCGGTCTCGCCGAAGCCGAACAAACCGACTACCACTACAAAGACATCGTTTCCTTCAAGCGAGCCTACACGCGGATCACCGGCATGCCGGCCAATGGCGGCAACGTCTACGAAACCGACATGAAAGTGACCATCAACGGCTTGAACATCTGTGACCGGTTCACGGCCGGCAAGGTTGTCACCCACATCAAGTGCACGCACACGCTCGGCGATTTCGGCAAAGAAAACAAGGATAGGTCCGAGATCGTCCCCCTCGACGCCGATATATCCGGTGTGGAGATCGATGGCAAGCCTGTCAACATAACTCTCGATAAGAAGTTCTTTCAGAAGTACTCGAACTATGCCCGCCTGCGAAAGGACTACAAAGGCTCTTTCCGCAAGGAAGTGCAGCAGAAGTTCCATTGGGTTCCCGACGGGAAACCCAAACGAAAGATTCCGGATTGCGTGCAGACACGATATAAATGGGCTGAGCGGCTGAAAAACAAGCTTCCTGAACATGGGCATATCCTGTGCACGGTAGTAGACAAGGTCGAAGGCGACAATTTGGATGGAAATGTCTTCGGCAATATCATCGTGCTGCCCAACTTTGGCACGATTTATCTAGGCGACTACTTCATCGACAGACACTCGACTCGGCTGGAAATGGTCCGTGTGGAGTTGGACGGGAGAGTAAAAGGGATGGTCTGCGACGGTGGTGGCGGAAACGGAAGCGGCTTCCCGCCGTCCGGAACATAAGCCTCCCGTTACTTTCTACGGTACTTCTCGTCTCCGGCGCATGCAGGAAGCAGCCTGCGCCGGAGATGATGTACTCCCAAGTTCGGTCGTATATGCGCCACGGCAATCTCCGTGCAGCCGGAGATCTGGCTGATGCTGGTTACCGGCGATTTCACGGAAAAGACCTCGCGTGGGCAGATCGATTTCGGGTCTTGCAGGGAGAGGTCCTGATGTATCGCGGGCTCTCTCAAGATTCTCTTCAAGTGCTGCAACCAGAACTGGTTTCTTCCCTGCAGTCCGACGATGTCGCTGCCTTGCGATCTCTCGCCCAGGGAATGGATTACTACCATCTGCAGCGGTTCGCAGAATCCAAGGAGTGCCTCGACAAAGCCGAAGAACTCGCCACCACGAAGTCGTCGAGCCTGCGTTCGCAGATAGCCGTGAATCGCGGCACGGTGTTTGCGTTCCAGAATGATCCCACCGCAGCTCGCGCTCAATACCGCAACGCACTGTCTCTCGCGAGCGCTGTCGACGACACCTATCTTGAAGCCAATGCTCTCGGCGGGCTCGGCCTCGCATACCTGCGAGAGGAACATTACGACCAAGCCATCGACTGGTTTACAACAGCGCTGGAGAAATCCAGAACTGTCAACAATCCGGCATTAACTGCGGTAATAATCAGCAATCTTGGATGGTGCTACTACAAGCTTGGCGATCTCGATCGAGCGAGCGAACTGTTCGAGCAATCCGCTTCTCTTTTTGAGGAATTGGGCATGCTGCGACAAGAGAGAGAAGGTCTCAACAATCTCGGACTCGTCCGCTACGACCAGCGCGATTATTCTGCCGCCAAACAGTACTTGAACGAGGCCTTGGCGATCGCGCGGCCACTCGATGATAAGGCGGCAATTGTTGTTTGTTTAAACAACCTTGCAATGTTGGCGATTCAACTGAAGCAGTTTGACCAGGCGCAGCAATTCAATCAAGAAGCGCTGGAACTGAATCGTGCCAATCACGATCGTCAGTTCCAAATGCAGTTGCTGCAGAATGACGCCGCAATTGCACAAGGAGGCGGCGATCTCAAGAAGGCCGAGGCGCTGTTCTCCGATCTCATTCGGGAGTCCACTAATGATGTCTGGCTGCGCTGGATGGGTCAGGTCGGTCTCGCGAGCACCTATGCGGATGAGCATCAAACTGGCGCAGCCGACCGCGAATTCCGCACGGCTCTCGCCACCATCGATCGGGCACGAGCATCCGTTGGCAAAGAAGAATACCGCCTCTCATTTCTCAACACCGCCACACTTTTCTACAACAGCTATATCGATTTCCTCGTCGAGCACGGACGCGCAGTCGACGCGCTGCGCATCGTCGAGCACAGCCGCGCGCGCACCCTCGCCGAGGGCTTGGGACTCAAACCCGTTTCGATCAATTCGACGTTGGCTCCTGAACAAATTTCACAGCAAGCTGGCGCGCTCATGCTCGAGTACTGGCTGAAACCTGGGCAGTCGTACCTCTGGGCAGTCACGCCGAACAAAGTCGCCCTCTTCAAGCTGCCCGCCGACACCGAGATCAATGCCGCCGTGCAGGACTACCGCAAAGCCCTGCTCGGCCCCCGCGATCCACTCGAAACCGGCAATGCCAATGGTCGCAAACTTTACGACATGCTGGTCGCACCCGCGCACAAGCTCATGCCTAGGGGCGCCCGTGTGGTCATCATCGCCGATGGCGCTCTCAATAACCTCAACTTCGAGACCCTCATCGCACCAGGACCCAAGCCCCACTACTGGATCGACGATGTCATCCTTAGTGATGCCAGTTCGCTGGCCCTGCTGGCCGGCTCACACCATCAAGCCCAGCTCGGACAAAAAAGGCTACTGCTGGTCGGCGATCCTCTCTCAGCCTCCCCCGAATACCCGCGTCTTCCCCAAGCCGCCACCGAGATCGACCGCGTCGAGCAGCACTTCCCTGCCAAAGCTCGCCTGGTACTTGAAGGTGCGCAGGCGACGCCCCAGGCTTATCTTGCCAGCGACACCAGCCGCTTCTCCTACATCCACTTCGTAGCCCACGGGACCGCCAGTCGCACCACGCCGCTTGAATCGGCTGTCATCCTTTCGCCCCAGGGAGACTCCTACAAGCTCTACGCCCGCGACATCGTCAGCAAGCCGCTGCGTGCCGACCTGGTCACCATCTCCACCTGCTACGGCGCGGGCAGCCGCGCCTATACCGGCGAGGGACTGGTCGGCCTTTCCTGGGCCTTCCTGCGCGCAGGCGCGCACAACACCATCGCCGCGCTCTGGCAAGTCAATGACGCCTCTACCGCGCAACTCATGGACCAACTCTACGCAGGAATCGACAAGGGACGCGATCCCGCAGTTGCACTACGCGCCGCCAAACTCGCCATGGCGCATTCGGACGGCGTCTACCGCCGCCCTTTCTACTGGGCGCCGTTTCAGCTCTACCAGGGTTCGAGGGAGGCAGACCCCAAGATCCTGCCCCGCACTCCGTCCGGCGACGACTGAGAGACCGGTACGGAATCCCCGCCAGATCAGAGCTTGCGCCTTCTCAGTCCTAGAGAGTTTGCACCTTCCCAGTCATATCAGAAAGGCAGAAGTCATGGTGACGCTTCGCGCAGCGAAGCGGAATCCATCTATGCATTTTCGAGTGGAATCGGTTGTCAAGGCCCTCTTCCACCCGATTTCCTCGCATCCCGATGAAATTCCGGCAGATATAATCTTCGCCAAAGTGTCCGGTAGGTTCCCCTCAATTTGCCACAATAGAAGTAGGACTGAAGAAGTACGACTGGAGAAGTAGGACTGGAGAAGTAGGACTGAAAATACATTGCGCCACCAAAGCGCTCCAATCCGAGCGTAGCGAGGACTGTCATACCGAGCGAAGCGAGGTATCCCTACTTTTTCGATAAAACGCTCGGCTCGGTTGTGACAACTAACAACTAACAACTTCTTTGTTTTGAAGACTTTGAGCTGTAAGTCCTTTAGAATGCCGGAACTGGCATAACCTGCGCGCCAAGCTGCTGAATCTGAACAGCTTACGACAAAGAGGGGGAGGGGTACCCTCCCATGCGTAGGGCTGTTTTGACTTTGACCAACGGCTACCGACTAACGACCAACGACGGCTACTCCCTCGCCGCGTGCATCGCTTCCCGGGGATGCTCTGCCACCCGGCCACCGTACGACTGCGTCTCCGGCGCCACGATCCGCACCGGCTGCACCAGCGACGGACCGTAGGGCACCACCTTCAGCGCCAGTCGTCCTCGCCCCGCGGGCGGAGTGATCAGCGAGAAATTGACGGCAGCCACCCCTGGGGTATCCCCGCGACGCGCCGGAACGGTGATCGCCTCTGGCTGAACGATAGCGAGCGCCTTTTCGCGAATGCCGATCCCGAACGTGTCGTGCCAGGCCGTCACCTCGATGTTCCGATGCTCGATGGCGTCGGTATTTTGCAGGAACGCGAACACGTTGTACGCGTGGGTGGGTTTCAGGCTATCTGCGCTGACGGGAATTTGCGGGGTGGTTTCGGCGTCGACGATCAGCATCTCTTGGTCAGTGGCTACCAGGAACGACAGCGGCATTGCGATGCACTCCCATCCTGTGACTGGCTTCGGTGACCATTTCCAAAATGGGACGAGGGTCAAACCGAATCTGTTGGATAGTGCATGGGGCCTGAAAAGCGTTTCAGATCACTGCGCAATTATTAGAAAAGCGGTCTCAATTTCCGCCTTTGGAAACCGCGTCCTCGGCGCAAACCCTAGGCGGGTCGGGACATTCCGCGCCGCAAAAATGAAACTTTCCTGATCCTCCTGTGCATTTGTTTGCAACCTCCGCGCGTCCCATCATTCTTTGCGGCTGAATTAAAAGCTCTTGCTGTGGAGCGAAAAGTGCACTATAGGAATAGCACGACAGCCGTGGCCAATCCCCCGAGCCGCTGCGTCAGTTGAGTGAAAACCCGACCCCAGGCGGGAAACACATGCGACTCAGCAATATAGTCTCCAGGTATCTTCGCGAAATTGCCACGGCGTGGCCCGAGTTCCAGTTCGCAACGCCGGACGGTCGGGTATTCGCGATGATCGACGACAGCATCAACTCCATCATCTTCCGCATACAGGCCCGCGGTCACGTCCCCGCCCTTTGGGAGCGGGTGGCCCTTCACAAAATTCGCGGCGCCATCATTGAAGTGGATACCTACGATCCGCCTTTGGTCTTCGAAGACCGCCTGGAAATGCTCCAGGCATGGCTACAGCTTCACGACACGTTCCAGGTCGAACTCACCGAAGAAGAGTGGGACACATACCTGGGCACCTCGGGAAGCATGGAAGTCGAAGAGCCAGGCCCCGAAGCGATGGAACCCGATCCCGGCTCCGAAGCCGCTCACTAATTACTCGCTCAGTTGAACGTGCTGGACTTCCTTGATCGGTTGTCCGAGGAAACGTGCGCCCAGCCGGCGGAATTTCTCGACCGAATCCGTAGCGAAAAATTTCAGCCCGGCTTTCCCGTCCGAGCCTGCGCCGGACTGCGCCAACTGCTTCGCCACGACTCCTGCGGTCGACTCCGCCGAGTCAACAATGGTGACATGCGGCGGCGCGACTCGCTGCAGCAGCGGCTTGATCAGCGGATAATGTGTGCATCCCAGCAGAAGCACATCAGCGGCCTGGAATCCATCACAGAAAGCTTCGGCGAGATAGATGCGCGCGACCTCTTCGGTGACCTTGTGATCGATCCAGCCCTCTTCGACCAGCGGAACCAGCAACGGACACGCCTTCTCCTTTGCACTGATCCCGCGCGACTCCAGCGCCTTCAGATACGCATGACTGCTGACCGTCGCATCCGTCGCGACCACGACAACTTTGCTAGCCTTGCTGGCTTGCGCACCGCGATCCGCACCCGGCTCGACGACACCAATCACCGGCACATGCGCACCAGCACGAATGCTGTCGAGCGCCAAAGCGCTCGCAGTGTTGCAAGCGATTACCAGCAATTCCGCGCCGTGCTGCTCGAGGAAATGCGCCGCACCAACGGCATAACGCGAAACCGTCTCAGCCGACTTTGAACCATACGGAAGACGAGCAGTATCGCCGAAATATAAGTAGTCGGCATTGGGGATCAGGCGCACCATTTCGCGCAGCACGGTGAGTCCGCCAAAGCCGGAGTCAAACACTCCAATACACGGTCGAACCTTGGTCATGTCGTATGGCAACTATAAACTGCCGACCGCTGAATCGCAGTGACTCGCGCCGCCATTACAAATTCCTCTTCTACTGTGGACAGTGTCGCAGCCCAAAGTCGGAACGAATTGCTCGCAGATTGCGTATAGCAGACCAGAGCTGGACGGCGTTCGTCCCAATGCTGACGCCGGTCCTTGATTTTTACCCTCGTTTCAATAACACTCGATGTAGCGGAGGTACTTACGATGAAAAACGCAGTGCGTTGGATAGCCATCATACTGGTGTTCGCTGCCGCGCTACCGGCCTTTTGCGACGATCAGAAGGGTGCTGAGAAGCAAATCGCCAAGATCAAGGCTATGGCGTGGGACCAGACAGCTCGCGAAGCGGTCAACAAAAGCGTCGCTGATACGTTCAAAGTCGATCGCAATCAATTGATTCAAGCCCGCCGGCTCATGAACCTCGATTACGGTTCTATGTTCCTGCTTCAGGAAATCTCGGCCACCGGCGTCAGCATGGATGACCTGGCCGGAGAGATTAAGTCCGGCAAAACCGCGGCCCAGATCGCCAATGAACACAAAGTCGACTGGAAGAAAATTCAGGCCGATGCGAAGAAGATGAACGCGCTCATTGAAAAGAATCTGTTCGATCAACTCGGCAAACCGAACACCACGAAAGCTTCCGAAACTGCAGCCCACTACGACCCAGCTACCGACGGGCTGGCCGTAGACAATGACGTTCCTAAAGACCAGATCGCCGACGCTGGCCAGACCTTTACCCGTATCAAGAACATGGTGACTGACGCCAAGAAGGCAAATCGTATCGATGATGCGGGGGCGCTCACTGCGGGTCGCGACCAGATCCGTGAGGGTGCGCCTGGAACAGCCAACTCAACCAATAACAGCAACGGTCTTCCAAAATAGTGCAGTTTCCCAAATAGTATCCAACGCTTTGTTAGCTTCGAATCTCGAATCCAGTTGCCGGTCACTCGCAACTGGATTTTGTTTGTTCGGAGCTTTCTGACGCCTCAAGGAGAACGCACAAGAAACCTCGCCCTCTCCCGCCTATAATTCCCTACTGTCCACCCGGAGGGACCATGAGCACGGTCGTGCTAATCGTCAACGGCGAGGAGCGGCGGATCGATGCTCCTCCCCAGGAAAGCCTGCTTTCGGTGTTACGTAACCGTCTTGCTCTTACCGGGACGAAATACGGTTGCGGCGAAGGCCAATGCGGCGCCTGCACGGTACTGCTCGATGGTAAAGCGGCCCGCTCGTGTCTTACACCGCTAACTGCTGCGGCCAATAAGAAAATCACCACCGTCGAGGGCTTGGAGCGCAGCGGAAGACTGCACCCGGTGCAAGAGGCGTTTCTTGACGAAGAAGCGTTCCAGTGTGGCTATTGCACTTCGGGGATGATCATGAGCGCCGCAGCGTTTTTGTCGGCGAATCCGAATCCTACGCAAGCGCAGATCAAGCGTGCGATGAACGGCAATATTTGCCGGTGCGGCACTTATCCACGTGTTATCGCCGCAGTTCAGCGAGCCGCCACGGCATCGCGCAAAGGGTAGACAGCTATGACTCGTCAAAGCAAAGACCAGTTCGAGCTTGAGCTGCGACAACATGAGGTCGATCAACGATTGCACTGGTTTGAGGTTGATCGGCGGGACTTCTTCAAAGTGCTCGGGGGCGGTCTCTTCGTGTGTCTCTGCGTAAAGCATTTGAGGGCACAAGAATCCGGCAGGACGCGTGACAGTCACGAATTGCCCAAAGATATCGCCGCGTGGCTTCGTATCTCTGAAGCTGGTTCCGTGACCGTTTACACCGGAAAAGTTGAGATGGGCCAGAACATCCGCACCTCACTGGCACAGCAGGTCGCGGAAGAGCTACGGGTTCCCGTTGATTCCATCACGATGATCATGGGCGACACGGCACTCACTCCCTGGGATGCCGGCACATTTGGCAGTCGTACCACTCCCACCATGGCCCCGCAGTTGAAAAACGTCGCCATTACCGCACGTGAGACTTTGATTGCCATGGCCGCCGAGCGCTGGAAGCTCGATGCTTCCCTGCTGAGCGCACGCGATGGCAAGGTCATCGACAATACAGGTCACCAATCCGTCAGTTACGGGCAATTGACGCGAGGCCAGAATCTGGTCAAGGCTATAGCCGACCCGTCCTTCACACCGGCAGACAAATGGACCATAGCCGGCACTGCCGTTCCCAAGGTTGACGGACGCGACTTCGTCACCGGCAGACACCAGTACGCATCCGACCTTCACCCCGAAGGCATGCTGTTTGGCAAAGTGTTGCGTCCGAGTGGCTTCAACGCAAAATTGCTGTCGCTGGATACGCACGGCTCAGAAAATCTGTCCGGTGTGACTGTCGTTCGGGATGGTGACTTTGTTGGTGTCGTAGCTCCCACAGCATTCGATTCGGAAAGAGCGATAGAGGCGATCAAGGCTGAATGGAGCGTCCCCCCACAGCCCTCCGACAGCGGTCTCGTCGCTTACCTGAAGAACAATGCTGAGCCGAATCCCGAAGATCGACACATAACCGGATCTGTTGATAAAGCGCTTGCGGCGGCCGACTTAAAGCTGGAGCAGACGTATACCGTTCAATACATTGCGCACGCGCCTCTGGAGCCACGCGCCGCGGTCGCGGAGTGGAAAGGCGACAAGCTGACCGTCTGGACCGGGACGCAACGCCCGTTCGCGGTTCGTGATGAGCTCGCAGAAGCATTTCGCATACGCGCTGAAAACGTCCGTATCCTGGTTCCAGACACCGGCTCAGCTTACGGTGGCAAACACACGGGCGACGCTGCTGTCGAAGCGGCTCGTCTTGCCAAAGCATCGGGCAAGCCGGTCAAGGTCGTTTGGACGCGAGAAGAAGAATTCACCTGGGCTTATTTCCGTCCTGCGGGCGTCATTGACGTACGCAGCGGAGCCCGCAAGGACGGCTCCATCACGGCCTGGGAGTTTCATAACTACAACTCAGGTCAGGCCGGGATCGAGACCCCGTACTCTATCCCGAACCAGACGATTCAGTTTCATCCGGTGAAGTCTCCGCTGCGCCAGGGATCGTACCGTGCGCTCGCTGCTACCGCGAATAATTTCGCTCGCGAATCGCACATGAACGAGCTGGCAACTGCGCTGAACATAGATCCGCTGGAGCTTCGGTTGAAACACATTTCTGACCCACGCCTACGTGCAGTTTTCGAGACTGCGGCTGAGAAGTTCGGTTGGGGCCGTCGCCAGAAATCTCTCGGTCGCGGAGCAGGCATTGCCGGTGGCTTTGAGAAACTCGGCTATATCGCGATGTGTGCCGAGGTCGAAGTGAATGAAACGAGTGGTCAAGTGCGCATTACGCGCGTTGTCGCCGCTTTCGAGTGTGGGGCGGTGGTCAATCCCAATGGTCTGCAGAATCAGGTTTCCGGTGCTATTGTGCAAGGCATCGGGGGCGCGCTGTTTGAGGCGATCAAGTTCGAGAACGGCAAAATTCTGAACGCTCATTTCAGCGAATATCGTGTTCCACGCTTCTCCGACCTGCCTGACATCGAAGTTGTCCTCGTCAATCGTAAGGACCTTCCTTCAGTCGGAGCGGGCGAATGCCCGATTATCGGTTTGGCTCCAGCAGTTTCAGGAGCGATCTTCGAGGCCATCGGAAAGCGACTCCGCAGCCTTCCGTTAGCACCCGATGGCATTCGCAAAGCCTAGCGGCGAACTCCGGAAAATCCGGACGACACCCCCGGCCGCGTGCTTACGCGCTTTTTGCCAGAAGGCGGCGAAGTGCGGCAACGACCTCGTCCAGCCCGACTGGCTTGAACAATACCAGGTTCGCACCCGCATTCAGGGCCTGTTGAGCGGTGTCTTCGAACGACAAACCCGTGAAGAAGATGATCGCTCCCAACGGATTCTTCTTCCGGAATGCTCTGATCACCTGAAGCCCACCGAAGCCGGGCAGGGAATCTGTGATCAACGCGGCCAACGGCTGTTCTTGAACCAAAGCAAGGGCGCTGGCCGTATCGTCTGCTGGCACAATCTCGTACTCTTCTGAGCGGAGAAAGAGCGTCAGGACTTCCATCAATGCAGAATCGTCATCCACAACTAATATGCGTTGACGCATATCCCACCATGCGGCTACCGAACAATACCGCGAAAGGCGGCATCTGTTGCGGAAATCGTGCCTGAGCCAAAAAGTTACGGAAATGCCGCGCCGCGCTACTAGTCTGACCGACCCCTGACCGGCAATCCGGCTGCAACGGTTGAAAACTGCATCTAATCCGTTTTGCCTTTGCGCACTAATGAGTTCCGAAAGACAACTTCTGCTCCGGATCGTGGTTCTGTTTGCGATAATCGCGGCCTTGTTCCCTGAAGCACACGGCTATTCGGTGCTGTCCCATGAGGAGGTCGTGGACATGTGTTGGGACAGCACAATTCAGCCTGCCCTTCTTCGTCGGTTTCCACAGTCCACACCCGACGATCTCAAAAAGGCGCACGCTTATGCCTACGGTGGCTCCGTCATTCAAGACATTGGCTACTATCCCTTTGGCAGTCACGAATTCACCAACCTCCTGCATTACGTTCGCACTGGAAATTTTGTCGACCGCCTCACTCGCGACTCCACCAACGTCAACGAATATGCCTTCGCTTTAGGCGCACTCGCTCACTACGTCAGCGATAGCTGGGGACATCCCGCCGTAAATCACTCGGTGCCGATCGAATATCCGAAGCTCAGACGGAAATACGGAAAAGTAGTCACCTACGAAGATAATCCCGAAGCGCATCTGAAAACCGAGTTCAGCTTCGACGTGGTGCAGGTTGCCAAAGGGCGTTACAGCGCCAAGCAGTATCACGATTTCATCGGGTTCGAGATCGCCCAGAACCTCTTACAGCGCGCGTTTCAGGAAACGTACGGAATAGCGCTCTCCGAATTCCTTCACAATGAGGAGTTGAGTATTGGCACTTTCCGTTTTGCGGTCAGCCAGGTCATACCGGAGATGACCAAGGTTGCGCTGGCAACTCGCGATCACCATAATCTCGAGGAAAAAGACGATCGAGCGCGGACTCTATTTCTCTTACACATTTCGCGCGCAGATTATGAGAAGCAATTTGGCTCGGATTACCAGCGTCCTGGCTGGTTTGCGCGTTTTCTGGCTTTTCTGCTGAAATTGGTCCCGAAATTCGGCGCGCTGAAAGCGTTACAGTACAAAGATCCAACGCCCCAGACCGAAGACTTGTACCTCAAAAGCATGGACAATGTGGTCCGAATCTATCGTGAGCAAGTTCACGAGATTGAAAGGGGCGTGAACGACCTGCCAGATCGTAATCTGGACACGGGCCATCTCACGAAGCCAGGTGAGTACGAACTCGCTGATAATGCTTACAGCCAGTTGGTCATTTTGCTCGCAAAGCGCGATTTTGCAGGTGTTACGCACGGGTTGCGGGAGAACATCCTTCAATACTTCTCCACCACCGAAGCCAGCACCTCACTGAAGGATAGCCAGTGGAAGAAGACAGAAGCAGCTGTGCAACGACTGAAGGTCACACCGGTACCACCACCGGCTAAAACTGAAACCGAGAACCTACTTCCAGGCCCGGAAAAAAGCGATACAGCCCCTGGTGGTCACCTCGTGCCGGCCGAAAGTTTTTGAGAGCCCATCTTCCAGATCTTGGCGCCGGTCTTCGTAATTGCAGAAGACCCCCTTCGAATTGAATATTTTCATGTAGCGACCCGCCAGCCAGTTGCGACGCACGCCAACTCCCAAAATCGTCGTACCGAACATGATGCCGCCATCCCGCAGCAGAGGCCGTAGATTCTCAAACACGGCACGTTTTGAAAGCATGTTTCCGGGAACGCAGTGCAAGAGGTAATTCAATCCAACGGACCCGAAACCGGATTCTCCTATTTCAACTGGCTCCAGCGCGTTTCGCAGGTAAGTTTTGGGACCATACCGGACCAGTCGCTTCGCGGTTTTCTGCAGGCTGTTCTCGTTGAGGTCCATCAGAGCGATCTGGGGCAATGAAGACGGAAATTTGCAGCGATCGAGAAAGTACCCACTGCCCACGCCTACATCCAGGTGCTTTTCTGAAACATTCTGGTTGTAGAACTCCAGGATCTTTGGCGACGGGCACTTCCAGACAAATGTGTTCGTGAAACCGAGCACGAAGATGTCATAGACAGCCAGGACTGGACGGCTGTAGACCGCGGCTCCTCTGCGAACAGCGTCCTGCGTGATGGCGGGACTTTCCATATCTGCATTAGACGCCTACAGCCGAAGGACTGAAGTCAAATTATTGTAACTAGAAAGTCGGCAGAGCCCTGATGCCCTTCCCCTCGGTACATTCGTAAGCTTTGCCGCCAGCGAGATTCTTGTACTCTTCGTTGATCCCGCTGGGCCAGTAGAGCACCACTCTCTCCACGCGATCCTCTTTGCCCAGACCAAACGTCAGCGGCAGCTCCGACTGCGACAGGTAACTTGATCCCCCCTTCACCATACGGGATTGGCTTACGCCCTGGTAGAAGATGCGCACCGTCGCGCCGATTGCGTCACGATTGGATTTCGTGCCGGTCAGATTGAAGCGAATGCTGTGGTTCCCCGAACTTTGGTCGTTACGGAACAGGAATGCAGGGCCATTATTCGTCGTAATCAGCACGTCGAGGTCACCATCGCGATCGAAATCCCCATAGGCCAAACCTCGCCCGACACGTGGCTGGCTGAAGTCGCCGCCCGTCTCTGCTGCAACTTCTCGAAACTGCGCTCTGCCATTGTTGAGAAAGAGCTGCGGAGGTTGGGCGTATCCCACGTCGCGGCGGATATTGCGCACGGTGTCGTCGATGTGGCCGTTCACGGCGAGCAGATCGAGGTAACCGTCGAGGTTTACATCCAGGAAGCTGCATCCAAAGCCCAAGGTGTTGCGGGAAGCGCGCCCTATTCCAGTTTCATTGGCAACATCGACATAGGTTCCATTCTTCTCGCGATAGAAGCCAATCATTTCGTTGTCGAAGTTTGTGATCGCCACTCCGACGACTCCCGAGTTCTCGAAGTCGGCGACATCCACGCCCATTCCGGCCCGCGCTTTACCATCGTTACTGAAGGCAATATCCGCCTCGACGGCAACATCTTTGAACGTGCCATTCTTCTGGTTGCGGTACAGCTTGTTGGGCTGGGTATCGTTCGCGACGAGAAGGTCTGGCCAGCCATCGCGGTCATAATCGAGCAATGCCACGCCCAAGGACTTCGATGTCGCATCGAAGATGCCGCTCTTCGCGGTCACATCCTCAAACGTTCCGTCGCCGCGATTGTGGAACAGCCAGCATGTCGCCCCACGATACGCCTCCGGAGTGCAATATGATTTATGTTTGCCATCCAGGCTGCAAAACACATCCTGCTCGGCGGACCACTTCACATAGTTACAGACAAAAAGATCGAGCAAGCCGTCGCGATCGTAGTCGAACCAGAGCGCTGACGTGCTGAAGGCCTGCTTCCCAAACAGGCCGCTCTTTCGCGTGACGTCGACGAATGTTCCCTTCCCGGTGTTGTGGAACAGCCGATTCTGCCCGACACAGGTGATCAGAATGTCCGGGAATCCATCATTGTCGTAATCGCCTACGGCAACGCCCATGCCGTACATCTCCACGTCAAGGCCAGCCGCGCGCGTCACATCCGTGAACGTCCCATTGCGATTGTTGCGATAGAGGCGCAAGGTGCTTCGCTGACGCTTGTGCCCGAGCCAATCCATGCCATTGACCAGCAGGATGTCCTGCCACCCATCGCGGTCGTAGTCGAGAAAAGCGCAGCCCGATCCCATGGTCTCTGGCAGGAGTTTCCCACCGTACGCGCCCGTGTTGTGCTGAAACTGGAGGCCCGATCTGGACGTGACGTCGACGAACTGAAAACCGAGACCATTCCCCCCGGGAAGAGCAAATGCCGGTGCGGGAACAATTTTGGCTGCAACTGCGGAAGCTATCAGACCAGACAAAAAGGACCGCCGGTTCACGGAATATTCACCAACCCGTTCCTGATCGCGTAGACGACCAGTTCCGCGGTCTTATGAATGCCGAGCGCGTCCATCATGTTCGCGCGATGCACGGCAACAGTATTCACGCTGAGATCAAGTTGAGTGGCAATTTCCTTGTTGGACTTGCCGTCCACGATCAGTTGCAGGATTTCCAGTTCGCGCGAGGTCAAACCGTAATCGCGTTCACCCTTCAGACTCCCGGCTTTGGCCACGCCTGGATCGAGCACCTGCTCACCGGCGACCACGCGCTTAATCGCGTTCACAAGCTCAAGATCGACGGCGTTCTTCAGGATGTATCCGCGCGCGCCCGCATCCAGTGCTTGCCGCACCCACGTGTCTTCCGAATGCATGCTCAACATCAGCACCGACGTCTCTGGACAGGTCGCCACGATTTTCTTGGTGGCCTGCAGTCCGCTCATTCCCGGCAGCGCGCAATCCATCACAACAACTTTCGGCTTCAGCTTGCACGCCAGATCGACGCCTTCAGCTCCATCGCCCGCCTCGCCAACCACTTCGATTCCAGGCTCGTCCTCTAATATCCTGCGAAAACCACGCCGCACCAGGCTGTGATCGTCAACAAGCAAAACCGAAATCTTATCTGGCA
>CAZBCQ010000095.1:0-16093 GCA_964490255.1 uncultured Terriglobales bacterium
CGATATTGCGCTCTTCCAAACGTAGACTCCGCGACATCGCCCTTAAAGCCGGCAACAGCTCCGCCCTCGGAGTTGCGGAACCTCACTCGCACCGTGTGCGGATGCTCCTGGTCCTTATTAACGATGAGGAGTGCCCATGTGCCGTCCGGTCGCTGAACCGGGTAAGCAGTTACCAGAGCATGTCCCGCACCGTCCTGAACGTCGCTGATCGCCGAGTAAACTCGATGCGTATCGGCGCCAGGCTTCAACCATTCCAGATTGATGAGCTGGCTCGCGAAGAATTGTCCGAGCGGTTGCGAGATCTGCCGATCCTTTGCAACCGCAAACATGCCGAAGGTCCCGTCAGAGTTGTTGCATCCACCGTGCACGCCCATCGGAATGTAATGGAAGTAGTAGATGGCATCGCCACCGGCGGCGAGAAACGATCCTACATAATCCGCCAGCCACAGCGCACCGAAGATGCCGACCGAGCTCTCTGAACTCTGAAATGAAATGTTCGACTCGGTAATGAACATCGGGACGTTCGCCGGCACGCCGTCGTCACGCCACACCTGCAGGATGTTCGAAACCAGCGCGGGCTCATCGTACAGGCTGCTCCATTGATACTGACACGGCCAGAATGGATAGTGTTCGAACGAGAAGAAGCCAAGGTCGGAGATGCGCCCATGAGATTTCAGATAATCGATGAACCTGCCCGTCCATGACGTTCGACCATCGCCATCGGCCCAGGTTTCAATGTCCTTATTCTGTCCCGTGAAGATTGGCCCGCCCAACTTCAGCGATGGATCCACCTTGTGCAGCGCTTCGGCAAACTGGACGTAGAGAGCCGCGTAATCTTCCGGCATCATGTAGTGGCCGTCGGGCTCCTCTCCCATCTCGACATAGGAGATCGGATATTTGCGATTCTCTAGATATTTGATCTCCGCGGCCGCGTCTTCCGGCGTGTTGTAGATCATGGCGATCGGAATCATGGCCGGCAGACCGCGCGTGTATCCGCTGGTATAGAACAGATCGAAACCAACCTGTGCGCGTCCACTGTGATCGATGTCGGAGGGTTCGTGCCAGGGATCAACCGATGAGCAATACGTCGGTGTCTGACCCTGATCCGCGGTATGCATGATCAGATCGTGAAACTCGCCTTTCGGTCCTGTCGTTCCAAGATACACTTCGCGGATAGCATATCCGACGCAATTCCTACGATCGGCGGGCCCATGCGTGTCGCATGTATTCGAGGATGCGGTCATCCATATCCGAATCCATCGCGCCGCGATAGGAGAGGATGCGATCCTAACCGTAGCGATGCCACCTTTACCGGCCTCAACCGTTCCCAGCGGAAAGCTCTGCCATGTGCCCTTGTTCGGAAATTTGATCGGGTCGTCGCCGGTAAAGAATTGCACGGCGTAGCGGGTAGCGTAAGGCTCGCCCCAGGCTATCCGGATTGTGTCGATCGGCAACGGATTCGACAGATCCAGGAAGACCCATTGCGGATGCCGGGAATCGTCCTCGCCCGTGAATGCCTTCGCCAGGTACGGATTGCTCTTCCAGTATGAGTTGTCGTCACCGTCCGTCAGGCGCGAATAGCCGACCGTTTCGGTTCCGTCATCGCGGGTTACGCCTCGATGTGGAAGCGGATATCCGTAGCTGTAGCGGATCATCTCAGTCGGATTCGAATCGCCAACAAAATATCCTTTTCCGCTCGGATCGCTCCACGTTCCTTTTGGATTCCAGTGCCACGCTTCGGTATAGAGCTCGGTATTCTGGCGGTAGCTCACCGGTCCCCAACCAGCCTCGAGCACCTTATCGACCGTGGCTTTATTGAAAGTGGCGTCGATGACCGTCTGCGGAATACGGTCGATGCCAGCGCCGAGCGTCTGATTCGGAACAAACGACTTCTTCACATGACTCGGCGTGATATCGACATCAATGACCTGCGCATAACTAAGAACTGCAGAGAAGACGCATACTGCAAACAGGAAGAGCTGTACCCTTGTAGTTCGCCGTTCCGTCGAAATCATTTTTGTCGATTGTTCCTTTCCGGAACCCAATTCTGATGCCTGCTGCAGACGCCGACAATCTTCGATTTAGCTAGTTCGATCAGAAGATGAGTTTGAAATCTCTCCTCCGATTCCCGTGCATAAACTTTCCATAGAGCGCGAAACGACTTTGTTAGGATTGCTAATAAAGTTGGGCGAATTTGTACTACGAAAAGAATGACGATGTCAAACGATGAGATGAGTTCAGATGAGGCATTCCTCGCAGCTATGCGGAGAAGATTGAGGACTCGACCTGATTCAGCGCAAGGCGGACGGCGCCATAGAGCTGCGCGTCTTCTCTAAGCAGGCTGATCGCGAGCCGCGGCCGCGCCAATTCATTTCGATCAAGAAGCTTGCGAGTAGCGCGCAGAAGAGGCTCGCTGCTGCCAATGGCACCGCCGAGAACAATGAGCGAGGTGTTCAGCATAACCGAGATATTCGAAACGGCATTCGCAAGCACCTGGGCGGTTGTCTGCAACAATTGGCGCGCGCGCATGTCTCCCTGCTCGGCCAGTTCAAACACTTCGGTGGCTTTTAGCTGGGCGTTGCCGCGGCCATCTCGTGATCCGTTGCGGCACATATGACGCCAGGCTCGTTCGATTCCATGCCCGCCAATCACGCTTTCAAGCGCGCCCGGCTTGTCGATAGCCAGCGGAGATACCGGCGCTCCGGGCACGAGAAAATAACCCACTTCTCCGGCGGCCCATTCTGATCCGTGATAAAGACGGTCTCCGATATAGATCCCCGCGCCAATCCCGGTCCCAATGGCAAGGAATACAAAATTGGAAACTCCCTTCGCCGAGCCTGCCCAACTTTCGCCCAAAGCTGCCGTGTTCACATCGTTTTCAACCACCGCAGGTATCTTCAGTTTCCGCTCCAGCAAATCTCGAAGGGGAACCGATTGCCAATCCTGCAGGTGTGGGGCGGATATCACAATGCCCGCGCGCACATCCGTGATGCCGGGCGCCCCCAATCCTACCGCAAGCAGTTTCTTCTCGGAGATTCCAGTCTGCTGAAGCAAGTGTCGTAAGCCGGAGTGAATGAGATCGACAATCTTCTTTGGAGTTCGATTCCCGCGCGTGCTGACTGTCCAACGAGCCAGGATCTTCCCGTCCAGATCCGAAATCGCGAGCCGAATATTACTGCCGCCAAGATCAACTCCCGCGACGTATCCGTAACTCGAGTTGAAACAGAGCATATCGGGGCGTCGACCGCCGTTTGACGTGCCTAACCCAAGCTCCTTGACCAGGTCTCCCCGCAGGAGATAAGCCACGGTACTCGACACGGTCGGTGCACTTAAGCCAGACATCCGCACCAGGTCCGCCCTTGAACAAGGGCTATGACTGCGCAACAAGTTGAGCACCTGGCGAGCATTCAACTTCTTGAGTAGACCGGGACGGGAGGGTGCGACGCCATCGCGAGCTTGAGCACTCACGGAATCTGCGGTACGTTTTCCTTTTGGAGTCTTGAGCACGGTAGTACCGCGACTAAGTTAATGTCCCTTACAAAGTTTGGCAATAGTCAATTCTGAACCACGTGAAACGTTGGTAATGAGGAATTCCGCGGTTATCTGTCGACGCCATGAATCACCAACAATTGTTGCCAACGAGATGTGAACTCTTGCTGATCCAAGAGTATGATCTATCCCGGTTCGGCTGACCTTCTTGCGCACTAGCAGGGGCACAGAGCTATGGACAAACCGGCGCGTAGTTTCTGGCAAATCTGGAACATGAGTTTTGGCTTTCTCGGGATTCAGTTTGGATGGGGCCTGCAGATGGCCAACATGAGCGCGATTTACGAATACCTGGGGGCACGCGCTGATCAGATTCCCATTCTCTGGCTGGCAGCACCGCTCACCGGGTTGATTGTGCAGCCCATCATTGGCCATGCTAGCGATCGCACGTGGTCGCGACTTGGCCGGCGTCGTCCCTATTTTCTGACCGGAGCGATTCTCAGCTCGTTCGCGCTCATCCTGATGCCACGCAGTTCCACTCTGTGGATGGCCGCCGGGCTTTTGTGGGTGCTCGACGCATCCATCAACATCAGCATGGAACCATTTCGCGCATTTGTTGCGGATTTGCTACCAGAAAACCAGCGTACGCGCGGTTTCGCGATGCAGAGCTTGTTCATCGGAGCCGGTGCCGTCGCAGCATCGGTGCTTCCGCTGGTGCTTAGCCGTTTCCATGTTGGACTTGGAATCGCTTCCACCAGTGCGATTCCTCACACCATCCGGCTCTCGTTCTATCTTGGCGCAGGCGCATTCCTGACCGCAGTATTGTGGACGATCTTCACCACACCGGAATATCCGCCGGACAATATGGACGCGTTCCGTCGAATGAAGGCGGAGAAATCGGGTATGGTCGCGAACGCGTTAGAAATTATTCGCGCTTTCGTTCACATGCCCAAAACGATGAGGCAGCTGGCTCCGGTCCAGCTGTGCACCTGGCTGGGGCTCTTTTGCATGTGGCTGTATTTTCCGGTTGCCGTCGCGCATAACGTTTTCGGCGCCGCCAACCAGACCAGCCCGACTTACACCCAAGGAGTGGAATGGGGCGGCCTGTGTTTCGGTCTGTATTCCGCAGTCTGTTTCGTCGTTTCGTTTGCGCTTCCAGGCTTGGCCAAATCGCTCGGACGAAAGAACACACACAGCCTTTGTCTCGTGGCCGGTGCAGTCGGCCTGCTCTCGGTTGCGACCATTCATGACAAGTGGCTCTTGCTGCTGACCATGATCGGGGTCGGCGTTGCCTGGGCCAGCACATTATCGATGCCCTACTCAGTACTCGCCGGATCAGTTCCACCCGCGAAGACAGGCGTCTACATGGGAATTTTCAACTTCTTTATTGTGATCCCCGAAATCATGGCTTCTCTCTTCTTCGGCTGGATCATGAATCATTGGCTGCACAACAATCGATCGCTGGCAGTGGTCTGCGGGGGCGCATTTCTTCTGCTCGCGGCGGTCCTGATGCAGCGAGTGTACGATCCTGTGGAAGCGCAGCCAGGTAAGTCTGAGATTAAGCCAACCGCATTGGAGCCTGTCTCGACAAAATAGACGCTGACGCTCTTAGAAGCTCATTCTCACCGCGAGTTGGATCTGGCGCTCGGAGAACGCGCGCGTGCTGCGGATCAGCCCAAAGTTCGACGGGCCGTTGCTCCAGTTTGCGTCCGGATTGATGAACTGCGGCGTATTCAGGACGTTGTACGCTTCCGCACGAAACTGCAGTTTGAATTCCTCATTCAGATCAAATGTCTTAAACAAGGAAGTGTCCCATGTGTGAGTTCCAGGACCGTGGAAGTAGTTCCTGGGCAGCGTTCCAGGACGCGTATAAACGCCGGTTGCGTTCACCGAAGGCTCACCGAATGCAGCATAATTGACCCACTGCACCGCACCCGGAACGTGAGTTCCCTCCCCGTTCTGCGCGTTCCCGAAATAATCGGGACGGTTGGCCGGATTTCCGATCACCGAAACATCGAATGGCGTTCCCGTCGCGAGCGTCAGGATGTTATTCCATTGCCAGCCTCCGACGAAGCCATTGATCAGCGGATTCCATCCGCGCCCGAATCGCTTGCTGTGTCCGAACGGCAGCTCGTAGAGCGTGCTAAACGTAAAGAAGTGCCGCTGGTCCTGATCGGAATTGCCCCGGTTCAAACCTAGATCGCCTCCGACTCCTGGGACGACAAAAATGCGCGCGGTGCCGCCAGTCACGCTGAAGGGGCCGTTGGAATTGTCCAGTGTGTGCGACCACGTGTACGCAACCGTATATTGCAATCCGCCGGAAAGGCGCCGATTCAGGTTCATCTGCAACCCGTTATAGCTCGATGATCCCGAAGCCGATCCCATGTTCACGATCAGACCGCTTCCCGGAAACAGCGAAGTGCCGGAAGGAGTGTTGACGATCTGGCTGTTCAGGTTGAACCACGTCATCAAATGATCGGCTTTGTTCCCCACGTAAGCGACACTCAGCGCCGTGTTACGGTCGACCTGCCGCTCGACCTGCAGGTTCCATTGCTGAATCATGGAGCTGTGATTATTGGGTGGAACGGCAATCACCGTCGCATCGCGCGGATCCTGCGGATTCACTACTGGGACTGCAGGCGGCAGTGGTCCCGTGGCGCTACTGTCGTTGCTTCCAATCTGCGCCGCGCCGGAAAGGGTCAGGCGATAGCCATTCAAGGCCTGGTACGTGCCGTTGCCATTGAAGTCGGGGTTATTGCTCAGTTGATTGCCTACGCCGCCCCGATCGAGAAAATAGAAGATACCGTAGCCGCCGCGCAGCACCGTCAATCCGTTTTGCAGCAGATCATACGCGAACCCGAATCGCGGACCCAGATTGTTAGTCCTTGTATTGAGCAGGCTCCTCGAATACCCTGCTTGGCCGGGAAGCACCAATGTCCCTGATGCAAGATCAAAATTCGATTGCCGATTATTCTCCTCCGTGGGATTCGTATATAAATCATATCGCAGTCCGAGACTCAGCGTCAGGCGGCTGGTAACTCGCCAATCATCCTGGGTGTAATATCCGGTCTCCCAGTTGTTGGTGTAGAACTTCGAGTTGCCACTGCCGATCTCGTAGTCGCTGAATCCCGCCAGCAGTTCCGAGGTTTCATATCCGGTGAAGCGGCCCGTGCCCACGTTTTCTACTCCCCCGATCAGGAAGTAGCCTTTTGCATAGTTTCCTTGAAAGAAGTTAACGTCCCTATGGATCAGGTTGAGTCCGAACCGGAGAGTATGCCTGCCTCGCGACCAAGACACGTTGTCGGCAAGTTGCGGGCTGTCTTCGTGAACATTGTATGGGCCGCCATCTCCGGTAAACGCCAACTCGCTGCCACCGCCTCCGATGAGAGCTCCGCCTCCGAGCTGCGGATTGCGGTTGGCATTCGGAATGCCGAGTTGCGCGGCCACTGGCTGATTCCCAAATGGTGGCGCGTAGGCGAACAGATCGCTCGCGTATCCAATGCGCAAATCGTTCACCACATTCGGTGAAAATGCGCGCGTATAGCCGAGCGCACTACCTCGCACGTGCGTAGGGTTATACCCGGACCCGAATCCCGCAGGAAGAGTCGGGAACAACGATGTTACGGTAAATCGATCTTGCGCATAGCTGAATCGGGCGAAGAAGAGGTCGCGACTTGTCGCCGCAAAATCCAGCCGGGCGTCAAAGTCGTCGAAATCCCGATAATCCCGCCGCTGCGACTGATAGTTGTTTTCAACGCCTGGCAGATTCGGCAATGGAAAAGCATTGAGATAGTTCAGCCCAACCTGATTTAAACGGTAAACCGGAATGACGTTGCCCAGGAACGGAGCGCACTTCAGAGGATCATAAATCGCTCCCTGAACCGGCGTGACGTTTCTGCACCCTGTAATCGTCGGATCAGGTGTTGTCGTCAGATTTGTTCCCAGCAGCTGAGAGAAATTTCCCTGCCGCATCAGACCGGTTGGGACTGTCGAAAACTCCGGCTCGCGATAGCGCGAGGAACGCAGCCCCTGGTAATCAACGAACATGAACAGCCTGCGCTTGATGATGGGAAATCCGAGCGTGCCTCCGAACTGATTGCGCCGAAAAGGCAACTTGGGCACTGCCCCGGTCTTTGGGTCGGGAGTTCCGAAATACGCGTCGTTCGCATCGAGCGCACTATTGCGGAGAAACTCGAACGCGGAGCCATGAATCTGATTCGTCCCCGACTTGATCGACGTCTCCACAATGCCACCACCGGCTCGCCCGAATTTTGCGGGAGCCACACTGGTCGCCACCCGAAACTCCTGAATGGCTTCTGCTGGAGCAAAAAACACGATCGTGTTCACCAGCGATTCGTTGTTGTCCAGGCCATCGAGCAGGAAATTGTTTGCCTGCGGCCGAACTCCGTTCACCGAGAGTGCGGCGCCGCCCGTCTCGGAATTGCGAAATGTCTCGACGTTCGTACCGGAGCGACCGCCGCTGGCATTGTCGCCATACGCTCCGCGCGTCACCCCGGGCGTGAGCAGTGCCAGTTGTGTGAAGTTGCGCCCGTTCAGAGGCAGTTCGGTCACTTGTCGCCCTTCAATGATGCTTCCGATCGATCCAGATTCGGTGCTCACCACCGGCGCGCCCGCTTCCACTGTCACGCTCTCGGAAATGGATCCAAATGACAGAGTGAAATTGAGAGCAACTACGGCTTCCACATGCAGAACCACATCGGGCTTCAAGAGGGTCTTGAATCCTGGCTTGCCCACCTCCACGCGATACGTTCCGGGCGGAATATCGGACACCAGGTAGATGCCATCGCCGTTCGTCTTGCCTGAATACGGCACAGAGGTTTCTGTATTGATGACGTTGATGTCGGCGCCGGTAAGGACTGCGCCGGAAGGGTCCAGGACTCGGCCAGTTACAGCCGCATTTGTGCTTTGAGCGTAGCCGCCCAGAGCAAAGAACAATAAGCAGACGAGGATCGCTGCAAATCGAAAAAGACGCAGCCGCAATCGCACTGCAGGTTTCCCGATTTTCGTTACAGACAGAATTTAGACCCTCGTTACGGATGATTGGGCGGCGTACGCAAGGAAGCAAACAGTAGCTGCTTGCCACTAGGTTTCGGCCTGCCGCCGTTTGGTTCGACAGTTACGAATACCGCATCGATCTGGTTCAGAAGCTTCGGATCATCGAACCTCAGAACCCAACGCTGCTTCGCCTGACTGTCGAGGTAAAAGATTCCCATGTTCAATGGACGCTTGTCGTTCGGACCGCGGCGCCCCCACGCTTGGAATGTGCTCGCGTCCTTCAGGCCCGGTTGCTTGTCCAGATCAAATGCATAGAAGATGAGAGACTTGCCGCTGGTATAGAACACCCGCCCGAAGACCTTCTGGGTTTGCCCTTCACGATCCACATCGAACACATCGGCTATATAAAGATCACGGGCGCCCATCAACTCGCGGATGTCGCGATCCGAGGCCAAAAATTGCGCCTGCTGTTGAGTCGTGTCGTCGCTCTCCTTCAGCCGGGTGGACAAATCCTCGATCCGCTTTTCTAACGCAGCCGTATGTAACAGACCACGAGAACGCTCCTGCTGCAAGGATTCGATTTCCCGCTCCAATGGCTCCAAAGACGACTGCGCCTCCTGCAGTTTGCGCGCAATCGTATCGCGCTCGGTTGCAAGAGCGGCCGTTTGACTTTTTAAGCTGGAAACCTCAGCGCTCGATTGCGCAGAGCTCTGCTGTAGCTCTGCCTGCTGTATTTTCAGTTGCGCAATGCGATCTTGCTCTGCATTCAGTCGCCTCTGCAGGTCGGCGATTCGCGATTCACGCTCAGCCACATCGCGTGTGAGCGCGCTATGCTCCTGCGAAAGGCTGGTCAGTTCCGTGCTTTCAGGCGACTTGACTGACGGTCGCGATTGAGCCGATTCGAGTCCCCGCCGATGCCCCTCTTTGAACGCAAATAAAGGAAGGAGGATCATCAACGCCAGCAGTGCAGCGTAACCAGCATAGCGTTGAACGGGAGCTGAAATCGCAACGCGCCAAGCTAGCGATTCACGAGAGCGCACTCGGGCACGCGGCGAGTACACTCGCGTTGCCGCATCACTCTGTGCGATGCGCGCAAACAATTCCTTCTTAGCGCTCTCAACCGACCACTCCTGCTGCGGAACATTCTTGGGATCGGCCTTGGACATCAGCAACGACATTCCGTTCTTCGCGACGGAACGATACTGGCCCAGGAGCTTTGCGCAGTCGCGGCACTCCGCCGTGTGCGAACGTATCGTTTGCCACTCGGCCTCCGTCAATGTTCCTGACGTCGCCAGCGCGCACAACGATTCGTAGTACTCGTGGTCCATGAAATTTGGCGATTCCGGGAATTTTGAATCAGGTTCCATGGTGCTGCTATTCACCCTCATGGAGCGAGTTGATGTCTACGCTCTCTTTCAATTTCTTGAGGCCCCGATAGTAGAAGTGGCGTACTTTCGGGAGCGGTTCTTTCAGCCGCTCGCTGATCTCACGTAGCGTGTAGCCTTCGAAAAAGAACAATTCCAGCGTGATCCTCTGGTGTTCATTCAAGTCTTTGAAGGCTTTGCGAAGCACACCCTCGCATTCGTCGAGTTGCGCTTCGTACTCCACATCGGAAGACGCTCGCATTACCTCGGAGTAGTCTTCCAGATTCTGATTTTCGTAGAAGCGTCGGAACTGCAGGTATTCGCGGCGATCGAATGCCCGATGGTAGGCGGTCTGAAGTAGCCAGGCACGCGCAGTGCCTCTTTCGGGATCGAACAGGTGGCGTTTCTGGTAGACCTGCAGAAAGACGTCCTGCACTAACTCCTGCGCTTCTCCAGGATCGCGCAGTACGCGCATTCCGATTCCGAGGACAGTCTGTGCATGCCGGTCGAATAATTGACCCAACGCTCCTTCGTCTCCGCCCTGCACTTGCAGCATCAGCAGTTCGTCTTCCGACTTCGCGAGCGAGCGAACGCTGGGTTCTTTCTCGATTGCGGTCGCCGGAAACGCCGCTGTCGGAAACACGCCGTCTGATGCGGACACGGCCTAAGACACTCCTGCCTCGGGCAGTTTTCCATCAAACTGCCACAAGCTGTATAGCACAGAGTACCTCTCCCGCTTCATAAAAATAAATCGATTTATAACTAGGTCAATGTTGGTACAACTCTCAAGCTCCACCCGTAGTGCTTAGTTGGGTGTGCAGCTCACCTGTAACTAGTGCCTGCAAGCAGGCTTGGTCGAAGGAGCGGACTCGGTCCGCCCAACTGAAGCAGGACGGCTTACTGCAGAGTGCCTGAACTGTGGCCGCGAACTAGTCGCTCGCCGCTCCCGGACAGTTCGGCACCATCCCGGTGCAGTTACGCAGAAAGCCGGCTGAAAGACTTCAGTGATTTTCGAATTGAGCCGCTGCCGAGCTGCGTTCCCAGGCTTCACATGCACCAACTCAACTTCACAGTTTCCCGGAGAGAGTCCGTGGGCGCGGATCAACACGAAAGATCCATGAGCGCCGGGCGTACGCACACTGACACCATTCGCCCCACAGGTCCAGCTAGCCGAAACGACGAACTACCAAAGTCGGAGGCCATGGCCGGTTCCTGTCGTGTCAGCTCACTGCCAAACCCGCGTATCAGAGAGGCTAATATGAATACACATCAATTCCTATCGGGAAGAGGGCTGAGAGGAGTCATCACGGGATTCCTCGTGTTCACTCTCCTGCTTTTTGTCCCCCAGTTATTTGGACAGTCGGAGTCCGGTCGAATTCAGGGCACCGTCGTCGACAGTTCGGGCGCTGTAATACCCAACGCATCAGTGAATGTCACCAACTTGGCGACGTCTCGTGTGACCACCGTTCAGAGCGGAGGCACAGGAGAATATTCCGTGAACGCTCTGGGGCCGGGTCACTACAAGGTCGACGTGACGGCACAAGACTTCAAGTCAATAACCCAGAATGTAACGCTTGAAGTCGGGCAGGTTCTGCCATTGAACTTCACTCTTAGTGCCGGTGCTGTGACCGAGAAAGTGGAAGTCACGTCGGAAGCGCCGCTCGTCGATTCAGCCAGTTCCAATCTCGGAAACGTGATTCAGGGTCGTCAGGTAGTCGACCTGCCGCTGAATTCTCGCAACTTCACCCAATTGGCAACGCTGGTGCCTGGCGTTAGCCGTGGATCGAACACCAACGGCGACGCGACCGGTGCAGGCGGCAATGCCGAGACGTATCGTTACAACAGCAGCGGCGGTGCCGCTCTTTCTGTGAATGGTCTTCGCCCGCAGGCAAATAACTTCCTGCTCGACGGCTTCGATAATAACGAGTCACTGGTGAACACGATTGTGTTCTTCTCCTCGCCTGATGCCATTCAGGAATTTCGTGTAGACACGAACGTCGCGCCCGCTGAGTTCGGTCGTGCCGGCGGCGGCGTGGTGAACACAGCCATCAAGTCGGGGTCGAACCAGATTCACGGAACTGTCTACGAGTTCTTCCGCAACAACGCGCTAGATGCGCGACCATGGCAGCCATTCACCCCAACAGCATCCCAACCGAATCCGCCGAAGCAACAGGCTTTGCATCAGAACCAGTTTGGCGGCAGCGTTGGCGGACCAATCATCAAGAACAAACTGTTCTTCTTTGGCGACTACCAGGGATTTCGCTCTTCCACTCCTGCAAGCACGGATTACGCCACAGTGCCTACCGATCTGATGCGGAGCAGCGGATTCACCAACTTCTCCGATCTTCTTTCACAGGGAATTCAGATCAACAATCCTATGACTGGTGCTCCGTTCGCCGGCAACATCATCACAATTCCGCTGAACCCTGCGGCCGTGAATTATCTGAATGCCTACCCGGCGCCGAACTGCAACCCTTCAGCGAATCCCAATTGCCATGCCACGACGCAGAACTACACTGTCACGCGGCAACAGACACAAACCATCAACGACTTCGACGTACGTGCTGATTGGGTCATTCGCCAGGCGGACACATCTTTCTTCCGCTACAGCTACGGCAATGACAATCTCACCACCACATCGCGTCTTCCCAACCTGCCGGCTGGCTTCGGTTCGGGCACCAATCCGAACAAGCCGTGGTCTGCGGTCCTGGAAGAAACTCACCTGTTCAGTTCCAATCTGATTAACGAAGCTCGCTTCGGTTTCATTCACACGAATTATGGCTACACGCCGCCATTCAATAGTGTTCCGCTGTCCTCGAAGCTAGGCATTGTGAACGCGAACGTGGACGCAAATGGCAACCCCGATCCCATTCTTGGCGGCGGTGCGTTAATCGGTGGATATAACAACCAACTCGAATATACGGGTGATTATGGCCCGTACATCGTGCCGCAGGATACTTGGCAGTTTGCCGATGGCCTCTCCTGGGTCAAAGGTAAACACAACTTCAAGTTTGGCGGGAATATTCTTCGCCGACAGGTTGATCTATTCCGACCGTTGACCGGCAAGGGCTACTTCTTCCTCTGTGGCAACGGACAATCTCCCAGCGTTACTGGATACGAAGTCACCGATCTGCTGATTGGCTTCACCTGCAACTACACCGTCGGCCCTGTGCTCGGTAACTCTGAAACGCGCAACTGGGAAAACGGATTCTACGGTCAGGACGATTGGCGAATCACTCGCCGATTGACCTTGAACCTGGGTCTTCGTTGGGACGAACTGACCTGGCCAGTCGAAAAATTCAACCGTCAGGCCAACTTCGATATATACACCGGCCAGCTGCAACTCGCTGGCCAGAACGGGAACTCGCGTAGCTTCATTCCGGTTTCCTACAACAACTGGGCCCCGCGAATCGGATTTGCCTATGATCTGTTCGGAGACGGTTCTACGAAGATCAGCGGCGGATACGGCATCTTCTACTTCGTTGATCGTGGCGGCATCAGCAATCAGCTCGCGCAAAATCCTCCGTTCAGTGGACAGGTGAGCTACGGCTTTAACAACGGCTACCGCATTACGTTTACCGGACAAGCGCCGCAGGGAACCCAGGACGCGAACGGAAACTGCCTCACCAGCTGTAACCCGGTTGGCGCCACCGCTCCATTGCCGTCCAAGGGACCGATTCAGGTCGACTTGAATAACCCGCAGAACGTGGCGATCTCAGTCGCAACGCTTCCCAGCAACAAGACTCCCTCTAACCAGGAGTGGAACTTGCAACTCGAGCGTCAGATTGGTCCGAACATGGTCGCAAGCCTGGCCTATGTGGGGACCAAAGGAACGCATCTGACCACCTATTACAACTACAACCGGCAGGAATATAACTCTCCGCAGAACACAGTTAACTTCCCGCAATTGGGCACGATCAATGTCCAGGCAACGGTCGGGAACTCCACCTACAACGCTCTGCAAGCCATGCTGAATCGCCGATTCACGAACGGCCTGCAATTTGGGGCCTCGTACACCTGGTCCCATGCGATTGACGATTCGCCCGGTGCGTTCGACAGCTACAGCGCAAGTGGAAACTCGCCAGTCGACTATCGCAATCTCGTTGCCGAGAAAGCGAGCTCCAACCTCGACATGCGTCATCGCTTTGTCCTCAATGGCCTCTATCAGCTGCCATTCGGAAAAGGGATGCGCTTCGGCAGCGGTATGAATGCCATAGAGAACGCGGTGCTCGGAGGATGGCAGACCAATCTGATCTTCACAGCTCAGAGTGGCACGCCGTTCGACGTTCTCTACAACGGAACTCCTGCGACGCGCGCCGATCTCGTGGGCAGTCCCTATGGGAGCATCAGTACTCCCTACCAGTACTTCAATGCTGCTGCTTTTAGCGCTGTTCCGAAAAATGCTGCAGGTGTTGACGTACGTGCCGGAACTACGCCTCGTAACTACCTCGTCGGACCTGGAATCATGGACCTCGATTTCTCGACGTTCAAGAATTTCAAAGTCACCGAACGCGTCGTGACGCAGTTCCGTGCCGAGTTCTTCAACCTGACCAACACGCCACAGTTCATTCAGCCTGACGCAACTGTGGGGGATGGTAACTTTGGAAAGCTGACGTCAACCCGTCTGAACTCCCAACGCCAGATTCAGCTTGCGCTGAAAGTCACTTTCTAACTTCGACCTGGGGAACAGGAATTCCTTCCTGTTCCCTTTTTCTTGCCGTCCCCGACACCATGCAAAAACATAACTCGATTTCCTGCAGGCTTCTTCCGGTCCGCTCAGCTTCTTGTCTGGCACTCTTCTTGCTTGCTTTAACCGCGTTCTCTTCCGCGCAGGCTCCGCATATTTCGAAAGTGGAACCACCTAATTGGTGGGCCGACTACAACTCGCCGCTTATGGTGCTGCTCTACGGCGAAAATCTTGCGAATGCTCAGTTTTCGGTCAGCTATCCGGGACTAACAATTCAGAAGACACAACTCCAGCCAGACGGAAAGCATGCATTCGTATGGCTAGCTATCTCTCCGAAAGCTAAACCGGGTACTGCCACCATTCAGATGAAGGCTGCGGGCGCCGAAACGCAATTTGCGTTTCCTCTGCTGCGCCGAGAGCCCACGCAAGGCCGATTCCAAGGCGTATCGCAAGACGACGTGATTTACCTGATCATGCCCGATCGTTTCGTCGACGGCGATCCCTCCAACGATCAACCTGCAGGAGCAGCCGCGGGCACATATGATCGCAGCGCGCCGAGAACGTATCACGGCGGCGATCTGCGCGGAGTGCAGCAGCACCTGCCCTATCTCAAGGATCTGGGAGTCACCACGATTTGGCTAAATCCAATCGTTGACAACTCGGACACAACTTCCGATTACCACGGCTATCACGCCGTCGACCTGTACAAAGTGGAGGATCACTTCGGCACCATGCAGTCTTTTCAAGACCTTGTTTCTGCGGCTCACCATCAAGGCATGAAGATCCTGCTCGACATGGTTCCCAATCACGTGGGTCCGAAACACCCGTGGGCGGCTTCGCAGCCTGCGCCTGGATGGCTGCACGGCACGACTGAAAACCACATCAACACCGATTACGATTTCCCGCCCGTAGCCGACCCGCACGCGGTTCCCCGAAGCTATCGCAGCGCCCTCGACGGCTGGTTCGCCAACGCGCTTCCGGATCTCGCCCAGGAGAATCCGCTCGTAGCTCAGTATCTGTTGCAAAACGCACTCTGGTGGATCGAAAGCAGCGGCATCGACGGCTTCCGCATCGATACCTTTCCGTATGTCCCACGCTCTTTTTGGTCTTACTACTTAACTGAAATCCGAAAGCTCTATCCGAATTTTTTTGCGGTCGGCGAAGTCTATAACTTTGATCCGGTCGTCGTTTCTTACTTCGCTGGAGGTCAGAATGGATTCGATGGCCTCGACACACACCTTTCCACGCCTTTCGACTTCCCTATGAATTCCGCGATTCGCGAAGTAGTGAATCATGGCGCGTCCGCCAAGAAGATCGCAGATGTACTTCGGCAGGACCGGCTTTATCCGCATCCCGAGGTACTCGTCACTTTCATTGGCAATCACGACATGAAGCGCTTCATCACCGACGCGGGCGGCTCCACGCAAAAGCTAAACCTGGCATTCTCGCTGCTGGTCACGCTGCGAGGTATCCCGCAGCTCTATTATGGCGATGAAATTGGAATGTCAGGCGGAGACGACCCTGACAATCGTCACGATTT
>CAZBCQ010000096.1:0-9414 GCA_964490255.1 uncultured Terriglobales bacterium
CCGACAACGTGAACTTCATGGCCAGCAACCTCACGGCGCAGGTTCGAAACATCGCCGAGGTGGCGACGGCCGTGGCTCGCGGCGACTTGTCCCGCAAGATCACCGTGGACGTGAAGGGCGAAATTCTTGAACTCAAAGAAACGCTCAACACGATGGTGGAGCAGTTGCGCTCGTTCGCTTCCGAAGTTACGCGCGTTGCGCGCGAAGTGGGTACCGACGGCAAACTGGGCGGCCAGGCGCAGGTTATCGGTGTCGGCGGCACGTGGAAGGATCTCACCGACAATGTGAACTTCATGGCCAGTAACCTCACTGGTCAGGTCCGAAACATCGCCGAAGTTTCGACCGCTATCGCGAACGGCGACTTGTCGAAGAAGATCACGGTGAACGTCAGCGGCGAAATTCTGCTGCTGAAAGAAACCATCAACACCATGGTGGACCAGCTCAACGCGTTCGCCGGCGAAGTTACGCGCGTCGCCCGCGAAGTGGGTACTGAAGGCCGGTTGGGCGGTCAGGCAAACGTGCCCGGTGTCGCCGGAACCTGGAAAGATTTGACGGACTCGGTGAACTCGATGGCCGGCAACCTCACGGCCCAGGTCCGAAACATCGCCGAAGTAACGACCGCCGTCGCTCGCGGCGACTTGTCACGCAAAATCACGGTGGACGTGAAGGGCGAAATTCTCGAGTTGAAGAACACCATTAACACGATGGTGGACCAACTCAACGCCTTCGCCGGCGAAGTGACGCGTGTGGCGCGCGAAGTCGGCACCGACGGCAAACTCGGTGGTCAGGCACAAGTGCCGGGTGTCGGTGGCACGTGGAAGGATTTGACCGACTCGGTCAATTCCATGGCCAGCAACCTGACTGGCCAGGTGCGAAACATAGCGGAAGTGGCAACGGCTATCGCGAGCGGCGACTTGTCGAAGAAAATCACCGTGGACGTCCGCGGCGAAATTCTGCAGCTGAAAGAAACGCTGAACACGATGGTCGAGCAGCTCCGATCGTTCGCCGCCGAAGTTACCCGCGTGGCGCGCGAAGTCGGATCGGAAGGCCGCTTGGGCGGTCAGGCGAACGTGCCCGGCGTTGCCGGTACTTGGAAGGACTTGACCGACTCGGTGAACGCCATGGCCGGCAACCTCACCGCGCAGGTCCGAAATATCGCCGAGGTGACCACCGCTGTGGCTCGCGGCGACTTGTCGCGCAAGATCACGGTGGACGTGAAGGGCGAAATTCTGGAGTTGAAGAACACCATTAACACCATGGTGGACCAACTTAACGCGTTCGCTGCCGAGGTAACGCGCGTGGCCCGCGAAGTGGGTACCGAAGGAAAACTCGGCGGCCAGGCGCAGGTGCCGGGTGTGGCCGGAACGTGGAAGGACTTGACGGACAACGTCAACGTGATGGCCGCCAACCTGACGGAGCAGGTACGCGGCATCGTGAAGGTGGTGACAGCCGTCGCCAACGGCGTGCTGACGCAGAAGTTGACGGTGAACGCGAAGGGCGAAGTCGCAGCCTTGGCGGAGACCATCAACAACATGACCGACACGCTGGCAACCTTCGCCGATCAGGTGACCACGGTCGCTCGCGAAGTCGGCGTGGAAGGACGTCTGGGTGGTCAGGCTAACGTGCCAGGCGCGGCGGGAACGTGGAAGGACTTGACCGGAAACGTAAACCTGCTCGCCGACAATCTCACCAACCAGGTGCGCGCCATTGCGGAAGTGGCAACCGCCGTGACCAAGGGCGACCTGACGCGATCGATTCAGGTGGAAGCCAGCGGTGAGGTGGCGGAACTCAAAGACAACATCAATACCATGATCAACAACCTGCGTCTGACGACCGAGCGCAACACAGAGCAGGATTGGTTGAAGACGAACCTGGCGCGGTTCACGGGCATGTTGCAAGGTCAACGCGATCTGACGACAGTGGGCCGCATGCTGCTGTCGGAACTGGCGCCGCTTGTGAACGCGCAGCAGGGCGTTATCTACCAGATGCAGAGCGAGGAAGAGGGCAACCTCGCGCTCCTGTCGGCGTTCGCGGACGAGGCGCAGGAAGGACACCCTGAAAGCCTGCGGACAGGCGAAGGTTTAGTTGGGCAGTGCGCGGTGGAGAAGCGCCGCATGCTGATCAGCGAGCTGCCTCCGAACACGGTTCCGATCCGCTCGGGGCTGTTCAAGGCCGTCCCGAGGAATGTCCTCGTACTGCCGGTACTTTACGAAGATCGCGTAAAGGCGGTAATCGAACTGGCGTCGCTCAACGCGTTCACGCTTTCGCACCTGGCCTTCCTCGAGCAGTTGACCGCCAGCATCGGCATCGTGCTGAACAGTATCGAAGCCACGATGCAGACAGAAGCGCTTCTGAAACAGTCGCAACAGCTCGCTGCCGAATTGCAGACGCAGCAGAAAGAGTTGCAACAGACGAACGAGCAGCTGGCGCAAAAGGCGCAACAGCTAGCCGAACAGAACGTGGAAGTGGAGCGGAAAAACCAGGAAATCGAGCAGGCCCGACGCGCGCTGGAAGAAAAAGCAAAAGAGCTGGCGCTCACGTCGAAATACAAGTCCGAATTCCTGGCGAACATGTCGCACGAGTTGCGTACGCCGCTGAACAGCATCCTGGTCCTCGGACAGCAGCTCAGCGAAAATCCGGACGGCAATCTTACCGACAAACAGGTGGAGTTCTCGCGCACCATTCACGGCGCCGGAACCGATCTGTTGAACCTGATCAGCGACATTCTCGATCTGTCCAAAATCGAGTCCGGTACGGTGTCCGTGGAAGCCGAAGAAGTATCGTTCTCCAGCTTGCTCGAAATGGTCGCGAGGCCGTTCCGGCATGAGGCGGAGAACAGGCGCCTGGTGTTCGACGTTCACGCAGACACGAATCTCACGCGCAGCCTGGTCACGGACTCCAAGCGTCTGCAACAGGTGCTGAAGAACCTGCTGTCAAACGCTTTCAAGTTCACGGAGCAGGGCGGTGTGCGGCTCTCGGTTTCCGTGGCAGGAAACGGGTGGAGCAAGGATCATCCAATCCTCAACGGCGCAGCTTCGGTAGTCGCGTTCGAGGTCGCCGATACAGGCATCGGGATCCCGTTCGATAAGCAACGCATCATCTTCGAGGCGTTCCAACAGGCAGATGCGGGCACCAGTCGTAAATACGGCGGCACCGGACTGGGCCTGGCCATCAGCCGCGAACTGGCCAGCCTGCTCGGTGGAGAAATCCAGTTGCGAAGCGCTCCCGGCAAGGGCAGCACCTTCACGCTGTATCTGCCACTGACCTATGTCGGACCGACCAACTCGGCAGTGAGCATTATCCAGGGTGATGGAACGACGACCACGACGCCGGTTCAGCTCAAGACCGTGAGCATCGCGGAGCATGCGGAGGAACGCATCCTTGATGACCGCGAGAATCTTGAGCCAGGTGACGCTGTCCTATTGATCGTCGAAGACGACCCGCACTATGCACGCGTGCTGGTGGATCTATCCCGCGATAAGGGCTTCAAGGTGCTGGTGGCCTTGCGCGGCGCCGAGGCCTTATCACTCGCAAGGGAATACAAGCCAACCGCGGTATCGCTGGATGTGTTCCTGCCTGACATGCTTGGGTGGACTGTACTGAATCACCTGAAGCAGGATCCGGCGACACGACATATTCCGGTACAAATGCTGACCCTTGACGAGGACCGCAACCACGGCCTGTCTCGCGGCGCATTTGGGTTCATCACGAAGCCAACGACACCGGAAGGCGTGGAAGCGGCACTTTCGCGCATCAAGGAGTACGCAACTCCGCGCCGGAAACGTTTGCTGATCGTGGAGGACAACCCCGCGGAGCAGTTCAGCATTCGAGAATTGTTGGGGCACGATGATATCGACATCACGGCTGTGTCGAGCGGTGCCGAGGGACTGAAGGCGGTCACGGAAGATACGTTCGATTGCGTTGTGCTCGACCTCCGGTTGCCGGATATGTCGGGATTCGAGGTTCTCGAACATATGCGCGATTCGGAGTCGCTGACCGACTTGCCGGTGGTTGTATTTACCGGAAAGGAGCTGTCGCCTGAAGAAGATGCGCGGCTCCATAGCCTGGCTCGAAGCGTCGTGGTGAAGGGCGTGGAATCGCCAGAGAGATTGCTGGACGAGACGGCGCTGTTCCTGCATCGCGTGGTGAGCAATCTGCCGCCAGAGAAACAGCGTATGCTGGAGCGTCTGCACCGGTCGGATGACGCGCTGGTCGGGCGAAAGGTGCTGGTCGTCGACGACGACGTGCGCAACATCTTCGCGTTGAGCAGCGTTCTCGAACGTCGCGGTATGACGGTTCTGACGGCAGGAACCGGGCGCGAAGCGATTGCGACCTTGGAGAGGACACCGGACCTTGCCATCGTGCTGATGGACATCATGATGCCGGAAATGGATGGATACGAGACGATGCAGGTGATCCGTCAGAATCCGCTATTCCGGCGACTGCCGATCATTGCCTTGACCGCGAAAGCGATGAAAGGCGACCGAGAGAAGTGCCTAGAGGCGGGAGCGTCGGAATACCTGGCCAAGCCTGTGAACACCGAGCAACTGCTCTCTGCGCTGCGTATGTGGCTACATCGTTAGAGAAGGAGTGGAGTACTGACCAAACGGGTGACCCAAGAAGACGTGATGATACAAGATCGAGTCAACATACTGATGGTCGACGACCAGCCTGGGAAATTGCTGAGCTACGAGGCAATTCTCAGTGACCTGGGAGAGAACCTCATTAAGGCCAGTTCGGGGCGGGAAGCGCTCGAATATCTGCTGAAGACAGATGTGGCCGTGGTTCTGATGGACGTAAGTATGCCTGAAATCGACGGATTCCAACTGGCCGACATGATCCGCCAGCATCCCCGATTTCAAAAGACTGCGATCATCTTCATTTCTGCGGTTCACCTGACGGACATGGACCGTCTCAAGGGGTACGAACGAGGCGCCGTTGATTACATTTCCGTTCCGGTGGTTCCAGATCTTCTCCGCGCCAAAGTAAGTGTTTTCTCCGAACTGCACCGCAAGCGCAGACAGTTGGAACGGCTGAATCGAGAGCTGGAACAGCGCGTCGAGGAGCGTACGCGGGAGTTACAGGAAAGCGAGTCACAATTCCGGACACTCGCGAACTCGATTCCGCAGCTGGCGTGGATGGCGAATCCCGACGGAACTGTCTATTGGTACAACCAGCGTTGGTATGAATATACCGGCCAGAAACTCGAGGAAGCACAAGGGTGGGGGTGGACGGCAGTTCATCATGAGGATCACCGGGACCGAGTGATTCAAGGCGTTCGCCACTGCTGGCAGACCGGAGCGACCTACGATGACACCTATCCGTTGCGCCGCCATGACGGACAGTATCGCTGGTTCCTTTCTCGAGCCGTACCGATCCGAGACTCGCAGGGTGAAATCGTGCGCTGGTTCGGCACCGGCACCGACATCACCGAGCAGATCGCGGCAGAGCAACAAATTCGCGACCTGAATCGGGAGTTGAGGCAGCGTGTGGCGGAGTTGGAGACGATCATGCGCGTCCTGCCGGTAGGCGTCGGCGTCGCACAGGATCGCAATTGCGATGTGATCGTCCCGAATGCCGTTCTCGCCGACATGCTAGGGGTCAAAGTGGGGGAGAACATTTCCGCGAACAACGCGAATAGACCTCATCTTGCTTTCGATATATACCGCGAGGAAAAGCTGATACCTCCGACGGAACTGCCGATGCAGCGAGCAGCCGCAACCGGAACCACGGTGAACGGAGACGAACTGGAATTACGCTACCGCGACGGTCAGGTCTCTCATATTGTGGTGAGCGCGAAGCCTCTATTTGATGATGAAGGAAATGTGCGCGGCTCGGTAGGTGCGCATATTGATGTGACAGAACGAAAGCACATGGAGCGAATGCTCCGTGAGCGCGCGGAGTTGCTCGAACTCGCTTCGGAAGCGATCATCGTGCGCGATCGAAGCGGCGCGATCCGCTACTGGAATTCCGGCGCCGAGGCCCTGTACGGGTGGAATCGCGAAGAAGCCCTCGCAAAGAACATCAATGAGCTGCTGCGAACCACTTTCCCCGTGCCCATGGAAGAGATTGAAGCAGAGATCGCCAGTCAGGGCCGATGGGAAGGCAACGTGGTACACCACACCAAAGAGGGCAGGGAAATCATAGTTGCGAGCCGGCAGGCTGCGAAGCTGGAGAGCGATGGCGGCCAGGAGACTGTCCTGGAGATTAACCGAGACATCACCGCGCAGTATCACGCGGAAGAAGCTCTGCGTAAGACCGAACGTCTCGCCGCCATGGGGCGCGTCGCAGGAATCATTGCGCACGAAATCAACAATCCGCTGGAAGCGATTACGAATACGTTTTACCTGCTCCGCGACCATCCCTCCCTGAACGAAGAAGCGAGATACTACGCGCAGCTTGGCGAACAGGAACTGCAGAGGGTCACACACATCGCGAGACAGACGTTGAGCTTCTACCGGGAATCGCAGCGGGCGATCCCGGTTTCCATCCCTGAGGTCCTGGATGACGTGCTGGAATTGCAGACGCGCCAGCTGCAAATCAGCGGCGTGAAGTTGGAAAAACGCTACAGCAGTTCAGGCCTCGTGCAAGGATTCCCGGTGGAGTTGAAGCAGGTATTTCTGAACCTCGTGGGGAACGCAATCCAGGCGATGCCGGAAGGAGGCCGCCTGAAGGTTTCTGTTATAGAAACTGGCGATCCCGGCCAGAATCGCCGGGTAAGAGTTTCGATCTGTGACACCGGAAAAGGAATCCAGACTGAAGATGCCAAGAGGCTCTTCGAGCCGTTTTTCACGACGAAGTCGACAAAAGGAACCGGTCTCGGGCTCTGGATCAGTAAAGGCATCGTACAAAAATACGAGGGCAGTATCCGTTTCCGTAGCATTCGCATCGGAGAAGGAAACGTAACCTGCTTCAGCGTCAGTCTGCCTGCACTAGCTTCGTCACAGAAACAGGAACTGGCTCGGTACAGCAGTCTGAGTGCGTAGGAAAGCACATAAGGAGTAGGCAAGGTGGTTGAACGCACGCACGTCATCCTGTGCGTCGATGACGAAAAGAATCCGCTGACCCTGCGCAAGATGGTTCTGGAACGTGCGGGCTACCAGGTGCTTACGGCTTCCTCTGCGGACGAGGCTATGCAGTTGCTCGCCGGCAATCATATAGATCTGGTCGTCTCCGACTACCTGATGCCGGGAGTCGTAGGTACCGAGCTAGCGAAGCGAATCAAGAAGAGCTATCCCGAAATTCCGTTTGTGCTCCTCTCCGGAGTGAACGACATTCCCGACGATGCCGGTTGTACCGATCTGTTCATCAGTAAAGTGGAAGGCCCAAGCGTGATGTGCGGGAAGATTGCTGCCATTTTGTCCAAGGAAGTTCGTGCTGCTAATTAGATTCTGCCAGTGACCTGTCGCCCTTCTGTCATTGCGTTGTAAAAAGGTTACCCCAGCAAAGACCCAGAGAAACTAAACCAATCATTTCGTGGTTTGAACTGCTACTTGGTTATCATTGTCGCCTGCCTTAGCGGAGGTGTGTCTATGCGGCCTAGGTCAAGAGCTGGAGTCCGATGGCTTGCTGCTGTGCTGTCAGCCTTTTGTCCCATCGCCGTCTGGTGTCAGACCACCGAACCTGCGGCCCAGCAGGCGGAGATTCTGGAACAGCTCCGGCGTCTTAGCGTCTCGCTGGAAAAGACGCAGCAACAGCTATCCGAATCGCAGGCGCAGATACGAGAACTGCGGGCCAAAATCGATGCCATGGAGGGCCGGCAATCCCTCGTTGCGCCTGCGACCGCCGCGACAGTTTCTCAGATAGTGCCGCAACCGGGCGAAACTTCGGAGCAGCAGGCGCCTCCGGCAAAAGCAAACATTTCGGAAGACGACTGGCAGGTCATGAATGAGCGAGTTACGGAACTGCACCAGACGAAAGTGGAAAGCGCCTCGAAGTTCCGCGTCAAGCTATCCGGTTTGCTGCTCCTGAATGCCTTCACGTCGAACGGCCCGGCACGGCAAATCGATGTGCCTGAGATCGTCGTACCGTCAGCTCCCGGATTTCCTTCAGGCTATTCGGGCGCGTCGGTACGACAATCCATTATTGGAGTAAGTGGGTACGGTCCCGACCTGCTGGGAGCGCATACCTCCGGCGACGTTCAGATGGACTTTTTCGGAGGTCTTGAAAACACGTACTACGGGAACACCGGCGGGATCGCCCGTATTCGCATCGGGCGCCTTCGCTTCGATTGGAAGAACACCTCGATTATCGGCGGGCTGGATACGCCATTTTTCTCTCCCTTGTCGCCTACTTCTTACATGACCGTGGCGCAACCGGCGCTGTCCGCCGCAGGAAACATGTGGACGTGGACCCCCCAGGTTCGCGTGGAGCATCGGTTTGAGTTCGAGCCAGCGCAATTCAAGGTAGAGGCAGGATTGCTCGATCCCATCAGCGTAGGTGCGGTGGCGAATAGCTATGTGCGAATTCCCACGCCCGGCGAGAGTTCGCGACAACCGGCATACGCCTTGCGCCTCTCCGCTGGGAATAAAAATCAAGAGCGACCACTTGAAATTGGAGTAGGAGGGTTCTACAGTCCGCAGCAATTCCCGTACAGCTATGTCGTGCACAGCTGGACGTCGACGCTGGATTGGCAAATCGGGTTGACTCGCAAATTGGAGCTCACTGGAGAGTTCTTCACCGGTAAGGGCATGGAGGGGTTTGGTGGAGTATCCCTTGGCCTGGTACAGCCGGTAAACTACAACAATTACGTATATGTGACGTTGCCGGAACTGGACGAGTTAACTGGTATCGGTGGCTGGGGACAATTGAAGTACCGGGCGAATACGCGCAGCGAATTCAATGCTGCAGGTGGATACGGTGGATTGAATAGTACGGGCTTGCGTGCCCTGTCCACGACAAGTCCGAATTTCGCCACCATACCCGCCCGAAACCAGACGTTCCTGGCGAACTACATTTTGCGGCCGAGGTCAGATTTGCTGTTCTCGGTGGAATACCGGCATTTGAGAACATTTAATGTCACCGGTGCTCCGAACACGGCCGATATCGTGGGACTAGCGGCAGGGTTTCTATTCTAGGGTTTCTATTGATGACGCGATCAATCAAGCAGTGGATCCTTGTGCTCGCTGGAGCGGCGTTACTACAAGCCGGTGTCGTGCAAGCAAATGCGCAGATGACCGCACAAGTGAGCCTCATTCAGGCCGACCACTCCACACGCCCATTCACAGACAATGCGCGGGTGGTGGTCTGGCTGTCATCCATCGACAATCCGATGCCCCGTGTGACCGGCAAAGACACTCATCGCTATCAGATGGTTCAGCAGAATAAGCAGTTCGTGCCTACGTTGCTGGTGGTGCCGGTGGGGACGGTGGTCGATTTTCCGAACAAGGATCCATGGTTTCACAACGTTTTTTC
>CAZBCQ010000096.1:9514-15845 GCA_964490255.1 uncultured Terriglobales bacterium
GAGAGCGGTCAAATGTCACGCAATTGTCTCCTGGCCGTCAAAAGTTCCCTAAGCATTTATCAACTCGTCAGCTTTTGATATACACAGGGCTGGAGAGGACCTTTAGGTGCAAGGAATGGACACAGTTCTTATCGTTGAAGACAGCGGCGCGATGCAGAAAGCTCTGCAGCGCCTGTTCGAGGCCGACTCGCTTGCGGTGCAGTTGGCCTCCGATGGTTTGGCAGGTCTCGAGAGCTTCCGCAAACAGACTCCCACAGCCGTGGTGCTGGATCTGAAACTGCCCGGCATGTCTGGCAAGGAGCTTTGCCGCGAATTCAAAGCGCTCGCGCCTGCTGTGCCCATTGTTGTCCTGAGTGCCAACAGCGAAATCGAAGATAAAGTCCTGTTGCTCGAATTGGGCGCCGATGACTACGTAACCAAGCCGTTCAGTCCCAAGGAGCTGCTGGCGAGAGTTCGACGCACGATGCGGCGGGGAACTCCAACCGCGCTTGCCTCAGAGGTGGCGAGAAACGAAAAGGGCCACGAAATCCTGTTGTTCGGGAATGTGCAGGTCGATTTCACCAGCATGGAAGCCGCTCGCGACGGCGGCGCAGTGCAAATGACGGCGCAGGAATTCAAGGTGCTCCGATTCCTGTCCCGCTTCCCTGGACACGTGATTTCCAGGGAGGATCTGCTCAATGAGGTATGGGGATACCAGAACTATCCCTCAACCAGAACCGTCGATAACCACATCCTGCGATTGCGACAGAAACTAGAACCAGACCCAGGTAATCCGAAGTATTTTCTGACCGTTCACGGCGCCGGATACAAATTCGTTCCGGAAGGAAATATGTCGCGGGCAAGTGCATAGCGGCATCAGGCGATTGAATGACACGCCTACGGCTACGAACACAACTGCTGATCGCGACACTCCTCGTAACGCCGGCTCTGACGGGCGCCAGCCTGCTCATCCTTCGGCATATGGTCCAGTCCGAGGTCCGCACTCAGGTTAGCGACGGCATTGGCGCGTCTGTGCGTGCGTTTGAGAGCATGCAAAAGCAACGCGATCTTCAGCTATCGCGCACGGCGGCCATGCTCGCCGCTTTACCTACGCTTAAAGCCTTGATGACGACCGAACATGCTCTGACAATTCAGGATGGGTCGACTCCCTATTGGCGACTCGCAGGAAGCGACTTGTTTGCGCTGATAGCCTCGGATAATCACGTGAAGGCCGTGCATATGTCTAAGGGAGCATGGACCACAGCCATTGTCGAGCGCCATTTTCAGGAGTCTCTGAGCAGGGGAGAGGAATCGGGTTGGTGGTACGACGATGGGCATCTCTATCGCGTTTGCCTTCGGCCTATTCTGGCCGAGCAGGACGGCCAGGAACTAGGCATACTGGCGATCGGATATGAGGTGAACGATTCCATCGCTCACGAACTCGGGAACGTATCGCGAAGCGACATAGCTCTTACGACCGGGAGCAAGGTGATAGCCAGCACCCTTCCTGAACCGGAAGAGCGTGCACTCGAAGCTGAGACTTCGAAGGAGGTGCCGAGAGAGAGCAATACAACGTGGCAGCAGGCGCTTGGTCCCGAGCGTTACCAGGCCTCATCGGTTCTGCTGCAGGCGAACACTCCGATGCCGGTTCGTTGTTACGTACTGATGCCTTTGGCCCAAAGCGAGGCATTCCTGCTCAGATTGAATCGCATTTTAGTGATCGTCGGATTCGCCGCTTTCGCTTTGAGCGTGCTCCTCGTTCTGTACATTTCGCAGACAGTGACGCGTCCCTTGGAGAATCTGGTTGCGGCGGTTAGGGCGCTCGCAGGCGGTAATTACACGTATTCGATCTCCCCTAAAGGTACGATCGAAGTTGCGCAATTGGGAGCGGCATTCGCCGGAATGCGGCAGCAGTTGCTGGAATCACAGCGGCATCGCATCCAGGCAGAAAGAATGGCTGCTCTCAGCCGGACGGCCAGTTCCATTTCCCATGATTTACGTCACTACCTCGCGGCCCTGCTGGCCAATGCGGAATTTTTGTACGAAGCGGAATCGCTCCACCTCGACCGGGAAGACGTATACCGCGAAATCAGGCTGGCCTCCGATCAGATGACGGAGCTGATCGATTCCTTCCGCGAAATTGCTAATGATCGCGCCGCGATTGTGCCGGCGCCCGCCAGCTTGGAAGAGACTATGAAGAGGGCAGTGGAGGCGGTCAAGTCTCGGCATCCCCTCCGCGAGCGCTCGGTGCAGGTCATGATCCACGGCAGCATGAATGGCGAGTTCGATGCACGCAAGTTGGAGCGAGTATTCTTCAACTTGATCCTGAACGCGTGCGAGGCCACCAGTTCGCATGGCCGGATCACGGTAGAGATGATTTCGAACGAGAGGCAATTCGAGGTGAGGATTTCAGACGATGGTCCAGGTGTGCCTGTCGCCATTCGCAATACCCTGTTCGAGCCCTTTGTAAGCGCGGCGAAAGCAAACGGCACCGGACTGGGCTTGGCGATTGTCAGCAAGATTATTCACGATCACGACGGAACCGTTGAGGTGGAAAAGACCTCCCAGCTGGGCACGGTCATACTGGTGAAGTTGCCGCGTATTCGTCCGAAGAGCTCTGTGGAAGGGGTCGCGTCAGCTCTTGTGTAGTTATTCCCAAAGTAAACCGGGGATTCGCGATGCAGCTAAATGAGCCAATAGCCGGTAACCACGAATCCCCGATCTCCCGCTTAAAAGCAATATCGCATCTCCAGCCGCATCGAATGTCACCAGGATGTATCCGTTCTGCACTTTCTGCGCAAACTCGGCACAGCCAAAACTACCCGTACCGCGGCTTAAGCCGCTCAACTTCAAGTAAAGCGTAGCGCCAGCGCAGACTGTACAACGCGTATTCGACATTTCGCGAGAAATGGAAAGAGGCGCGTTGAAAGAAAATCTCGGCCTGGCGGCGACGCCATTTCGTGGAAGTTTCTCCGTTCCCGCGTGATTCCAGGCTGACCGCAGGTGTGCGGCGCGGCATAAGCAGGCTGGAGTACTGTTTTCGCCAGCGGCGCGGGTCGGGCACAAAGTGCTCGTGGATCATCAGATTCAGTTTGCTGCCTTCCATGTCCGCCGCCGCCCATGTCGATCCGAACAGTTCCACCCATAGGGACAGATGTCGCGGAAGCGGCGCAATGTACGCTTCCTGCAAACGTTCTGGGATCGATGTTCCCAGAAGTTGCCGGCAAAGCAGCAGGATGAGTCCGCAAGCGTGAACCGTCTTTTCGGGATCGTTGCGCTTGCCGATCTTTTCCCAGAGATCCTGATTCGCCGAGTGGGCGCGGAGGAACGAGGCAATCTCGAACAGCCACGAAGAACGGATCCACCCCTTCAGGAAGTGACGGAACGCATGCAGTAGTTGTCCGACGAATCGGTCTTCTTCGGCAAGAACTGGAAAAGTCACATCACGAACTGTTTTCAGAGTGCGACGCGCGAGCGGCTCCTGATGAAATCCCAGAACGACCTGGAATCGTCGTTCCCAAAATTGCTGATGAAGCTCGATTCGACTCTCGCTCTGGAGGGCGTAAATGTCGTTCATTCCCTGGAATGGCCGCCCCATGTGCCGGAGGAATTTCGTCTCGCCACTCGGATCTTGTGATTCCAGACTGTATCCGAGTTTCACGAGCGCTCGATGCGCAGCGGAGGCTGAAGCCGGGTCAATCTGAATGTCGAGATCCGTCTGGTGACGAACGCAAATTGCCGGGGAATAGTCCGGCACCAACGAAAATCCCTTGATCACGGCATAGGTGACGCGAGCGGAATCAAGCGCCGCTACAACTCGAGTAAATTCCTGAAACATATCTTCCGAACGAGCCTCGTTCTTTTCCAGCCGCTCAGTGAGTGCATCTTGAAGCTGTCGCGTAAGGACCGAGTAGAGACTGTGCTCGGCCAAGTGATTCAGAAGATAGACGGCGAGTCCCGTTTCATCCAGATGGAGCAGGACCTTCTTCAGATCGGCGGGTCGCAATGCAGCAAAACGAGCCACAGCGTGTGGGCGCGGCGGCCAGTGCAGGGCTTGAAATACCAGGCTGGCAATTTCCTTGCGCGTCATAATCCCTTCCCCATTAAGCTTCCGAGCGATAGGTGACCGAGATCGCCGCAATACATAGCGCACATACTCAGCGACGAGAGCAGAGGAAATATGTGGCGCACCATAACAGTCCGCGTGACTTCGACTCCGAGAAAGCCGAACGCCTCCTTGAATTGGCTGTCGACCGAAAAACAGCTGCCGCATCCAAGTGAGAGATGAAAACAATTGTTGGAGCGAAGAGACGTGATAGCGCCAATGCGTTGCGCAGGTCTTTTCCAATCTCTCAACAGCCGCCAGCGGAATGGCAGCATGCCTTTGCCGCGAACCAGCCGAAACCCTGCCGCGCCCGCCTGTGAAATCAGCATGCAATCGTTGGTTTCAAGGAGGACGAGCAAACGGCTGCTGCTCTGCAGGTAGACCTTATACGGCACGGGCACGAAGCGGCCAAGGAGATCAGGCGTAGGGGATGATCCGAGTTCGTCGGCGACTGCAAGACTAGTGCGATTCACAAAACTCCTTCAGTGCAAGCGCTGACGCCCGAGGCGGAAGACCTGTCTCGAAAATAAAGGATTGCAATTTTGCTACCTCGTGAATGATCGCGGACCGGCGGTTGTGGGCTGCGGCGAGCCTCTTCGGCAAACGCTCCGCCGCCTGTTCAAGCCAGTTGTAGACATCGCGACTCGATAGCGGACGAAAGTGACAACCGGGATTCTGAGTTCGCTGCAAAAGAAACAGTCGACGCGGATTGCATGCATGGTTTTGCGCGACGGCGAACGTTTCTACGGCATTCAACTCGTACGCGAGCTCTCCGTTGAGAGAAGGCGCGAGGCTGAGCTCACTCAGTTCTGGAAAGAACTGTGCCGAGTCCGGCAGCAGCTTGACTGGAGCCGACAATCCAAAAGCGGTGAGACCCGAATTCAGTTGTGTAAGGTAAGTCCAATCGTCAGACAGAAGTTCAAGTCCACACTGCGCCAGGGCCACAGAAAGCGTCGACTTGCCCGCGCCGGAAACTCCCGTAATCATGATCCCGCCCGAGTTGCCGGTCAGACACGCACAGTGCAGCGGTGCGATTCCAACGCAGGGACCCAGTACACCGATGGTGATCGGAATTATGATCCGGCGCCAGAATTGCGGATCGTACACGCGATCCCTCGGGATAACTGCGGCCACATGGTTGCGAAGAAGGTCGAAGGTGAAGAAGGTGCGCGAGCTAAAGGTCGCAAATACAAAGTGTTCCATTCCGCGAAAACAGGGAACCGGCAGGACGCACTGCTCGGCTACATCATCCACCCGAACGTCGAGCACAGCGTCGGAGCTGCTGTCTGCGAGTTCCACACCTGGGTACTCGCTCGACAAGAAACGTGCAAGCAATTCCGAATTCGTGCGTAACCCAAAATTCTTTCCCGCAATCGACAAAACTTCTTCATGCTCGAGCAGCGGTTCTACAAAGTTGTTATGCGCGATCACGAGAACCACTGTACCGCCAATTCACCCAGTAAATGCGGGGCGGGCGAGCATCTAACAACAATGTGACAACGTGCTGACAACTGCGCTTTTAGCGGGACTTATCGTGACGAACGTTGGAACCGCGACAATGCGTAAAAAAGTCGTCTTCTTCTTTCCCTCGTTCGCCAGTTCCGAAGCAACGGCCCCTCTTGGGATCCTCGCGGTAGCAACACCGTTGATACGGGCCGGGTATTCCGTCGTCCTCATCGACTCCACCATCACACCTAATTTCAAGAAACGTGTTCTGGACGAAGTGAAGGATGCGCTCTGTCTCGGCATTTCTCTCGTGACCGGACCGATGATTCGCGAAACCGTCGAAATCGCGAAGTCAGTGAAGGCATGGAATCCAGAGTTTCCGGTGATCCTCGGAGGCTGGCATCCGTCGCTCTTGCCGAAGCAGACGCTCGAATGCGAATGGATCGACATCGTGGTTCGTGGTCAAGGCGAAGACACGATGCTCGAGCTGGTCCAGCACATCGAGGCTCGGTCGGCCATCGACCTGATACCGGGCATCGGTTTCAAGCGCAATGGCAAGCTGATCTTCACGACAGAACGGCCGCTGCGGCCGTTGGTGGACATGCCTCCCAAGGCCTATGAGTTGGCGGACTTCGATGCCTACGAGCGCAGTTGCGGTCGGCGTTGGGCGATGTACACCAGCAGCCTTGCCTGTCCATTCGATTGCGCGTATTGCACCAATGGCGGCGTCTATGGCCGCAAATGGAATGCGCTTCCGCCGGAGCAGTTCGTCGAAGAGACGGTCGACCTGACGCGCCGCTA
>CAZBCQ010000097.1:0-6400 GCA_964490255.1 uncultured Terriglobales bacterium
TGGACCGGAGCCGATGATGAGGATCTTCGAAATATCGTTTCTGCGTGGCATCGTTAATCGAGGGAACTACTTCCCCTTCCACTCCTCCATCATCTTCACGAAATCCTTGAACAGATAATGCGAGTCGTGCGGACCCGGCGCCGCCTCGGGGTGATACTGTACCGTGAACAGCGGCAGTGTGCGGTGACGCATGCCCTCTAGTGTCTGGTCGTTCAAGTCGAAGTGCGTGCATTCCACATCGCTCGCGGGCAGCGAATCCGGATCGACAGCGAAGTTATGATTGTGGGCGGTGATCTCCACCTTGCCGCTCTCCACCTGCTTCACCGGATGGTTCCCGCCATGGTGCCCGAATTTCAGCTTGTACGTTTTCCCACCTAGCGCGATTCCCGTCAACTGATGTCCCAGGCAGATGCCGAACACCGGCACGCGCCCCATCAGCCCACGAATGTTGTTCACCGCATACGTGCATGGCTCCGGATCGCCCGGCCCATTCGACAGGAACACGCCGTCCGGTTTCATCTCCAGAACATCTTCTGCTGTGGTCTGCGCCGGAACCACGGTCACGCGGCAACGTTCGGCTACCAGCTTTCGCAGAATGTTCTGCTTGATCCCGAAGTCATACGCGACCACATGATGTTGCGGCGGCGCATCCTTTACGCCGACCACTTCCGTCGGTTCATGCGAACGCTCGCCCACTTCCCATATATAGCGCTGCTTGGTCGAAACCACCCTCGCGAGATCGGTGCCATCCATCTTGGGAATCGATCGCGCTTTCTCGACCAACTTTTCGACGTCAGTCTCTAAGGTCGAGATCACGCCGCGCATCACGCCGCGATCCCGCAAATGCCGCACCAGCGCCCGTGTGTCGATATCCGCCAGCACGGGGATATTGAAGCGCTCCAGATATTCCTCGGCGACTTGTTGCGAGCGCCAGTTGGAACTTACCCGCGAGAACTCACGCACGATCAGCCCTTCAATGTAGGGTCGATTGGCTTCATTGTCCTCGGGATTGGTTCCGTAATTGCCGATTTGGGGATTCGTAAGAACTACGATTTGCCCGGCATAAGAAGGATCGGTGAAGATTTCCTGGTAGCCAGTGATGGAAGTATTAAAAACGACTTCGCCGTAGCATTCGCCTTTGGCGCCGTAACCTTTGCCGCGGAAGATTCTGCCGTCTTCCAGCGCAAGGATAGCTTGCATCGTTACTCCGAAGGGTGGATTTTATAGATTCTATCAGGCGAAAGCTGGATGGACCAGAGCGTCACCCCTCTTTTCTCGCAATCAGAGCGAATTCTCACGTTGGTGGCGCGGGCGCGCGGAAGGAACTTACCTTAATTTGCCCAGCTTATCCATGGGCCAGTACCCGAACACCGCTTTGCCGTAGATGAACCGCTGGTCCACCGGGCCGAAATCGCGGCTGTCGTTTGAGCTGCTGCGATGATCACCCATCAGGAAGAATGAGTGCGGCGGCACGGTCATCTCGGGATAGTAGCTCTGATCGGCGTATCGCGGAGGAACATACGTCTCGTTCAGCAGTTGACCGTCGACGTAAACATGGCCCGACGCGATTCGCACCGTATCGCCGGGCAATGCGATCACGCGCTTGATATAGCTCTTCGAAGGATCGCGCGGATAGTGGAACACCACAATATCCCCGCGTTCGATATCGCCAAGGCGATACACAAACTTGTTAATAAAGATTCGTTCCTGGTCATTGAGTTCCGGCTCCATGCTGGTGCCTTCGACCTTCACGGGTTGATAAAGAAAGATGATGATGAAGGCTGATACCAGGAGAGAGATCATCAGGTCTCGCGCCCAAACTGCAATAGCCGGAGTAGAGGCCGGCTTAGGGGGAACCGACTCGCTGACCTTTGGCGATTCCTGCATTCAGCTTCAATTCTAAACCAACCTGGTCGAGTACAACGTCGCGCGATGACGTCGCGCTACGACGAAGTTGTGCTTCTCCCTGAGCTGCTCTGGATACAGGCACGCGGCTCATTTTCAGAGTAGAATACAAACGACAAGGGACTTTGACGGATGAAGCCTTTCTTCGGAGCATTATTTGCTCTCGCGCTTGCAATGACGTTGTTTGCCGACTCCGACAACCCGGATATACCGGCTTATCACAAGGCCGCCCCCTCGGCCTCTGAGAAATTGCCGCCTATTCTGTCCAAAGACAAGCTTTGGGGACCGGCGTTCGAGAACGCCTATCAGGTCCACGCCTACGAACTCGCGCCCAAGGTATCCAAGATCATTTATCAGCTGCCCTGCTATTGCTACTGCGATCACATGGGGCACAAGAGTCTGCGAACCTGCTTCGAGAGCACACATGCGGCGCATTGCGCGGTTTGCTTGAAAGAGCTTTATTACGCGTACAGTGAAAACAAGAAGGGCAAGACGCTGGCGCAAATCAGATCCGGCATCATCAGCGGCGAGTGGCAAAAAGTTGACCTCGAGTCCGCGGCCGGAATGAACTAGATTTTTGGCACCTTATGGGTGCTTGTAGTAAGACTTGGGGAGAAAACTAGCTGGCGCAAGTTCGCGGCGCCAGGTCGTAAGGCAAGCAGCCAAAAACGGCAGCAAGAACCTGTGCTCCGCAAGTCCGGCGGTTTTGCTCCCAGTTGACGCTCATGTCGAACGCGTGTAACGTGCTCGCAATCAGTTTTCCACAGGGCTGATCGCGTGCACCGTTCAATGCGGTTGGTTTGGGCATCAACTACATGAAACGAAAACTGCTAGCAAAACCTAAACAATCAGCTGCTAAATCTAAGAAAACAAACATGGCCAAGCCTGGTTCTGGAAAAACGTTACAAATGACCAAAGCAGCACCAAAAAGCAATTCTCCTGCCGAAAATCCTCAATTTTCACAGGCTGTGCAGGACTACGAAGCTGGACTGCGTGCCCTTCAGGAACGGAAGTTCGACAAAGCCAAGGCCCTGTTCCAGAAGGTTATCCAGAGCGGTATTCGCGAGCTCTCCGATCGCGCCTCCGTTCACTTGAACGCCTGCAATCAGCATCTTGCCCGTACCGCAGTCGCCTTTAAGACTCCCGAGGAGCACTACGACTACGCCATCTCGCTGATGAATGTCGGCGACTATGTCACAGCTCGTGAGCACCTGGAAAAGCTGGTAAAGACGAACGCGCAGTCCGACTATATCTGGTACGGTCTCGCCGTCCTCGACTGTTTGACCGGCCATTCCGAAGATGCGCTGAAGCGTCTTGCCGAAGCCATTCGCCTGAACCCGGCGAATCGTTTCCAGGCACGTAGCGACAGTGATTTCAATCCCATGGCGGACGATCCGCGCTTTACCGAGCTGCTCTATCCCGAGCCGGGAGCGCCGGAAGTTTCCACCTACGGGAAGCCAGGCGGCTTCTAAGCGCGAACATGAGTTCAAGTACCAAGTTGACGGGAGAGTCGCATGCCGCGCGCCCGTTGCGTGTTGTCGCCATTGGTGGAGGCACCGGCCTCTCCACCCTTCTGAAAGGACTGAAGCGTTACGTGCGCACCGTAACGCACGACCCGGAGCCGCATCCTGCGGGCGTAGCGATTTCCGAACTCACGGCCATCGTCACTGTCACGGATGATGGCGGCTCCAGCGGCAAGCTCCGCAAGGAATTCGGCATCCTTCCTCCGGGCGACATTCGCAACTGCATCGTCGCTCTCTCCGAGGACGAGTTGCTGATGTCCCATCTCTTCCGCTACCGTTTCCCGGAGACGTCCGCCCTCGAGGGCCACAGCTTCGGAAATCTATTCCTCACGGCTCTCACCGCTCTCACCAGCGACTTCGCCGAAGCTGTCCGCCTGTCTTCGGAAATTCTCACCACCCGGGGGCGCATCTATCCTTCGACCACCGCCAATGTTGAACTCGAAGGCCATATGGACGATGGCTCCTCAGTCCTGGGCGAAACTAAGATCACGGCCAGCAAGCATCGCATCATGCGCCTGGAGATGATCCCGCCCGACGTCCATCCTCTGCCACAAACGCTGGATGCCATCGCCCACGCCGATCTCATCACCATCGGGCCCGGATCACTCTTCACCAGTCTCATTCCCAACGTCCTCGTGCACGGCATCCCGGAGGCGATCGCCTCTTCTTCAGCCATGAAGGTTTACGTCTGCAACCTCATGACGCAAGCAAACGAGAGCCTGGGACTTTCGGCGGCCGACCACATCAAGGCCATCTACGAGCATGCTGGAATCGAAGTCTTCGACGCTGCCCTGCTGAATGAAACTCCTGCCTCCTCCGAGATGAAGGCTAAGTACGCACTGGAAGGCGCCTCGCAGATTGTCGTGAATACCGAGACCATCGAAGAGATGGGTGTCCGCCCCATCCTCGGCGACTACCTCATCGAAGACCGCGGCGTTGCGCGCCATAACACCGATCGCGTCGCTCAGGAATTGCTCAGCCTCGTAGCCAACCGCACCGTCAGCGCCGTCCACCAGTAATTCTTCAAAACAACAAGTGGCGCGGGCGCCCTCGCCCTTGGCTTGTGTAGGACAGGCGATCCCGCTTGCCTTGCTTTTGTGGGGCAGCCGACCTCGGCTGCCCATCCGAGCGCACGCGACGATTCCATCGCCTTGGTATTCCCCATTCCGAGCGAAGCGAGGAACTGTCATCCCGAGCGGCAGCGAGGGAACCCTATCGTTACCGCCAACGTTCGGACGTTGGTCTCAATCATCCAATCACGCTTTGTCCCACTCCCGCCGCCCTGTAATATCTCTCTGAATGCCTACACGCACTTCGAAACCAGACACGCCCCGCATCGCCATCGCGATCATGGCCGCCGGAAAAGGCACGCGCCTTAAGTCGAAGCATCCGAAGGTTCTCCACGAGATCGGCGGTAAGCCTCTGCTTCGCTGGGTCATAGAGACCGCCGCCAAAATCGTTCCCGTCGAGGACGTCTACGCGATCATCGGCTTTGAAGCTGACCGCGTCCGCGCGTCCATGGCCGACACCGGATGCGGCTTCATCCTCCAGCAACAGCAGCGCGGCACCGGACACGCCATCATGGTTGGCGAGAACGCGCTCTCGAAGTACGACCACGTCCTCGTTCTCTCGGGAGACACGCCACTCATCCGCCCCGAAGTCATCGAGCGCCTTCGCGACTTCCATCTCGCGCAAAAGTCTGCGATGACACTGCTCACTGCCGAGCCGGAAAATCCCTACGGCTACGGCCGCATCCTGCGTCGGAAAAAGAATGGCAAGAGCAGCAACGAAGTCCTCGCCATCGTCGAGCAGAAATCCCTCAAGCCGGGGCAGGAGAAGATTTCCGAAATCAACGTTGGTATCTACGGCTTCGCCACCAAACCGCTATTCGCGAATATTCACAAGCTGAGCACCGCGAACGCCCACGGTGAGTATTACCTCACCGACATAGCCGAGCTCCTCGCAAAATCCAAGCAGCGCGTCCTTGCTCTCAAAGAAGGAGCGATCGCCGACACTCTTGGCATCAACACGCGCGCCGAACTCGCTCGTCTGGACGCACGCGTTCGCGCCGCCAAAACCGCCGAACTCATGGACGCGGGCGTCACCATCTATCATCCGGAAACGTGCGTCATCGACTCCGACGTCAGCATCGAGCCCGACACAATCATCGATCCCTTCGTCCAGATTCTCGGACGCTCTCGCATCGGCGCCGACTGCCGAATTCAATCCGGCACGGTCATCGTCAACTGCGAAATTGGCGATGGCACCATCGTGCAGCCCTACTGCGTTCTCGAACATTCTCGCATCGACGAAAAAGTCAGCCTCGGTCCCTTCTCCCATCTCCGTCCGGGCAACGAAGTCTCCTCTGGAGCCCACATCGGTAACTTCGTCGAACTGAAAAAGACAAAGCTGGGCCGCGGCTCCAAGGCCAATCACCTCACTTATCTCGGGGATGCCGTCATCGGCGAAAAAGTAAACATCGGTGCCGGCACCATCACGTGTAACTACGATGGAGTTCACAAGCACCAGACGGTGATTGAAGACGGCGTCTTCGTTGGCAGCGATGCCACTCTCGTCGCGCCGGTGAAGCTCGGCAAAGGTTCTTATGTAGGCGCGGCCTCCTGTATCACCGACGATGTTCCCGAGGACGCACTCGCCATCGGCCGCGGTCGTCAGATCAATAAGCCCGAGTGGGCCCGCATTAAACGCGACGCAATTGCGGCTGCGAAAGAAGCTGGCAAAAAATAAGCTATCGGGACCCTTCTGTGACCGTTCAATGGCGATGCTTGCTCAACCCGGGCTTTGGTTAATAGCAACGGTCTTCCTGGCCGGCATCATCTTCATTATCAGCATCGTGACTATTCAGTCTCGTTCCGAAAGTGCCGATCGCACAAACCCTGCCGAGGAAGAGTGGTCCAAGTTTCGCGATTCTCAGCTGTCCCGTAGCGAGTTTTGTCTGTGGCGCTTGATGC
>CAZBCQ010000097.1:6500-15511 GCA_964490255.1 uncultured Terriglobales bacterium
AAGTTTCGCGATTCTCAGCTGTCCCGTAGCGAGTTTTGTCTGTGGCGCTTGATGCCCAGCACCTCATGGACACAAGCCGAGTTCCTGTTCGAAGACGAGCAGCGCAACCGCGTTGGATCCTTCGTTTCGCAATCACGCGTACGCGCTGATCTGGAACTCCACGGCAAGACATACCAGATGTACATTCAGCGCTCAGGGGCATTCGTTGCCAGGTGGGCCGGCAAAGTAGGTGGAAGTTCCGATCGTTCTATCGTCATCCGAAATTCTGAAAGCGTACTGGTCGAGTTGTTCCCCGTTCGCAAATTCCCCACCTGGTCGTATTCGTTTATTGCTGAAGGAGAGGATTACAAAATTACAGGTGGCGGCTGGCTTCCGACCAAGCCACTCCGCATCGCTCGTGCAACTGAATGCGTCGGAATCTACCAGCGCGACAGTCTTCGCTCCCGAAAAGTACTGCTTGCGCTTAAACGCAACCTTCCCGACTCTGCTCTTCTCGCAATTATGGTTGCCGCCCTGCTGCAATAGCCAGCATGGGTTGCCCTGGCTCTCAGCCATCGCTGCACCGCCTGAACTCAGCTGCGCGCATCTAACTCCCCATGCATACCTTCTTCATGCGCCAAACGCCCAACGTTCCGGGCACAAGTCCCGTGACGGACGACCCGAATCCCGGTGGAACCCGGGGTGCAGATCCCGAAGGTCCAAGCATCGATCCGATTCCGGGCCCCGAACCTGATCCCGATCCCGAGGCGATTCCCGGTACTGCCCCTGGGACCGCGCACACCCGCGACTATGGTGGCGTTCATCCCACCGGGGGAACTGCGGCAAACAAGGGGAAGATCAACCCAAAGGCTCCGACAGACGCAACCGAGAACCATGGCCCAGAAAATGGCAGATAACGAGAAGAAGTCGACTAAAACTCCGCTTGGAACCGATGTACCCGAACAGCAGGCCGATCCCGCAGTGCGCGAGCGAATCCAATCCGAGACGCCGCATGGGATCGTGGATCTGGCAAATGCAGGAGGTAATGCCCCGATTGACGCGAATGCTTTAACCGGGAATCCACAGCCTCCACTGCACAACCCCACCGATGAAGGTGAGACCGGCTTCACGGACATTGGCGGGAACGATTCAGCGGGGCCCGGAGGCAGCATTCACAACTTCGCTGGTGGCGGGAACATGAAGACCAGCCCTGTCGGAGCCTACGAAAGGGACACACGCGATCTAAATGAAGACGTCATTCCCGCGCCAAATGCGGCTGAGGTCGGCGGCGCCCGCGGTAATCAACCCGACGCCGATCTCGCGAAGGAACCAGGTGAGCAGCGCGCTCCTAGAACACCGTCTCGCATCCAGGATCCCATTCGTGAACGCAAAGCTTCCTAAATCTCAGAACCGCATCAGCTAAATACGGGTGCCCCACACACCCTGTATTTGGATGTGTGGGAACTCTCGTCACTGCGGCATGATGATTCCGCGCAGCAACATGATCGGCAGCGGTCCCTCGTCCAGCGCCTTGTTATGGAATTCCTCCAGGTTGAAGCCCGTTCCCATCTTCGCCTGGTAGTCCTTCCGCAACTGGAACCAGTCATTGATCCCGACAAAGTATGTAGGCAATTGCACCGAGCTCAGCTTCGCCCGCCGCAGCTTCCCTTCGGCTTCGGCCTGCGTCTGGAACGCCTGATTCATCATCAGGTCCATCGCTTGCGCATCCGTCATGTTCATCGTCTGCATGCGCACATCGAGAATCGTATTCGAGAGCACGCGCAGCCGTATCTTTCGCATCACCAGCCTGAACTTCGGATCTCCATTCAGATATCCTTCGTCCATCATGACCTGCGCAATGTACTCGGCCCATCCTTCGATATACGCGCCATTGCCGAACAGCGCTCGCAGCAATCTTCTAGTCTCTGGCTGCACGTTGTTGGCGTGCTCAAATTGAACGTAGTGCCCTGGCAGGGCTTCATGGATGGTCAACCATTTCAGTGCGTAATTGTTGTATTCGCGCAGCTTTGACTCTGCCGCTTGCTCCGTTGCCGTCTTGGAGATCGGCGTCACCCAATACTGCGCTTCCGCGGTCGGTTCCAGTGGCGGAGGGTTGTGGAATCCAGCGACCGAATAGATGCCACGCAGGAACAGTGGCGTCGCGATCACCTTCAGGTTGTCACGATCGCTCAAACCAACAATCTGCTTCTCTCGAATGAACTGCGTGATCCCGGCGAGGTCACCTTTGATGTGATCCATCAACTGATCGCGCTGCACATGGTCGTCTGAAATCTTCGTCAGAACCTCGCTGATGATCAGATTCTGCCGCTGTTGCGCAGGGAGATCAGCATGGTCCGCGTGATCGCCATACATCTGCTTGTGCATGGGTTCCGCCAGCGTCAGCATTTCCGCGCGCACGGCCGTCATCTGCTGCTCGGCCTTTTGCAGGATCTCCTCCGGCGTAACCGGAGTCTCCATCACTAGCTTGAACTTGGCGTCGTAAAACTCTTTGCCGAGCCTCCACGTTCGCGATGTCGGCCGCTTCGCCAAATCGCTCTGTAGCCACGCGGAGAAATCCTTCAGAGCTTGGACTGCCTGCGGAGCTACCTGCGCATACTGTTTTTCAAGCGCCGAGCCCGCGGGAATCTGTTCCTTCACCGTGTGCTCAATCAAATCGATATTGCCTTCGTTCTCGTCCAGCGCAGTGCTCGTGTAAATCGAATCGGTGTCCACTAGCACTTGCTTCGCTTGCTGCATCGCCCTCGGAATCTCTCCGATTCGTGCCAGCACGTGTCCCATGCGCACATCTGCTGCCGCATAGTTCTGGCTCATCGGAAGAAACAGCGCATTGCCAATCAACTCCACGTACATTGTCGGATTATGTTTGTAGCTCTGGATTCGATCCAATTCGAGCAGGTTAAGCGCAATCTGATCATCAATCAGTTGCCAATCGGCATTGTCTTCCTTATTTAGCGACGCACGATCAAACTTCCGGAAGCGCTGCTGCCAATCGCTATAGAACTTCTTCTGTGCCGCGATCCCAGACGGCCCCACATCGTCCAGAATTGCGTCCAATTCGACCGTCTTCCCTGTCTTCGGATCCGTGTACTTGTGAAATCCCGCTTGCGAAGCGTTCACCGGAGAGAGCACCAGCGACTCCCTCATAAACTGGTCAGCTGCCCTATCGAAATCCGCGCTGCCACCGCTTTTATCAATCACTTTGGACACGTTCTTACCCTGCATCCCCATTGTCAGAACTAATAGGAAAAGACTTATGACTACGGCCTTGATCTTCAATCCTTCGCCTCCGGACAGCCGAGTATACGCGTGCCCTGGAAGCGAGTCACGATTTCCGACCGAACGGGAAAATGCGCAAAAAAAAGCCCCTCTTGCGAGGGGCATTTCAGGAGAGAGGAGTTGAAACTAAGCTTTCATGTTCGATATCGTTTGCCGGATTGCGATACGCGCCTGGTGCAGCCCGAAAACCGATTCCTCGCGGCTGACCCCGAGCGCTTGAGCAATCCGCTCGTGCGAGTAACCCTCTACGTCATGCAACAGGAATACCAATCGTTCCGTTAAGGGCAGACTCACCACTGCGCGCTCCAGGGCTACTCTCTTTACATTCTCGCGAACGTTGCCGCGTTGCTCACAGACCTGCTGATTATCCAGTGTAAGATTTCCGATCGGACCCGATTCCCGTAAGACTGTCACTAACTCTGCATCAAGGATCTCCGCCGTGGCTTCCCGCTTTCCAGCAAAAGCGCGGCAAAAAACTCGGCCGCAAATCTCTTCCGCTGTCATTTCATTGTCAGTCGCATAAAATGCCAGACTGTAGATCCGATGCCGGTGTGTCTCGTAGATCGACCGGAAATCCCTCCGCTGCTTTATTACGATTGCTGGTACTTCAGTTACGAATCCGGTAAGTTTTCCATCCAGAATATTGATCGCCATTCATCCCTCAGCATTTACATGCTTTTGATTTTGTCGCTTCTGACTGAAGTAGCGCCCCGTTCAACATTCTCTAAAGCATTTGCTCAACCATTTCTAAGTTCCTGTGAGTGAAAACCCGGTCACCTATATCGCGACTCGGAATGTACCTCGAATCTCCCTCCATGCCCTGAAACTCGACAGCCGGAAACAGCAGTGTCTGCAGGCTTTCTAATCTCTTCCTCACAGGATTGTGTTAGTGAAGGTCGCAATCAGTAAGTTGGCTTTGCACCAATCCAGCGGCTACTCCGGCTTCCACCAACATTCGTTGCAGATTATGAGCAGGCTACGGGGCTGAGTGATCCAGTTCTCAATGTTGGTATTGGGATACCAATATTTTCCCTGCCAGTGGACACTTCGGATTACGGGATAGCCATCGCAGACGTGGTCTTCTGCATCGCGCTTCTCGCGACTGCTATCAGATCTGAGACTTCAAAAGGCTTAGTAATGGTTGCAACCCCGTTCTCTTCAACAAATGAACGGACTTCCGAATCCGTCATGTTGGAAAGCGTCAAGACCACCCGCTTCTCCAAACCGGGCTGATTGCTAGCCACCCAGCGGTAGATGTCGACGCCGCTGCACCCGCCCGGTATCCAGCTATCCACTAGGATGGCGTCGAACTTCCCTCTTTGCAGTTCGCGAATGGCGTCCTCTCCGCGAGTAGCCGTGCTTACCTCTGCTCCGGCTCCTGAAAGCACATCCCTTTCAAACTCCAGCACCGCCTCTTCGTCATCCACGATCAGCACACGACCCTGTAACGGAATAACTCGTTGGCCGCCAGCATCTCGCAGAGGAATACCTTCTTCTGCGGCGGCAATCGGCAGCAGGACACGGATCACTGCTCCGCCTTGTAAGTGGTTGTGCGCCCTTATATCGCCGCCGTGCTCTTTCACTATTCCATAGCAGATGCTCAGCCCAAGACCCGTTCCTTTGCCCAGGCTCTTGGTCGTATAGAAAGGATCGAAGATCCGATTCAATTCGCGAATGCCCGGCCCAGTGTCATGAAACTCCACGGAAACGTATCCGCCATCCGTCCAGATGCGCACGTGTAACAGGCCACTCTTGGCATTTTCGAGCATGGCATCAACGGCATTGTTGATTACATTCAGGAATACCTGTTCGACCTGGTGCGGATCGGCAACTACAGGCGGCAAATTCTCCGGGAAGTCTTTTTCCACGCTGATGTTGTGCAAGGACATGTCATAGTCGCGCAGCGCCAGTGTATCCTCCACAACACGGCGCAAATCGCACGGCATCTTGGCCGCTTTTCGCTGGCGCGCGAATGACAGCAAATTTTGCACTACCCGGTGTGTTCGCTGGGCCTGCTTGAATAGCTTGCTCACATAATCGCGGGCGCGATCGCTCAGTTGATCCGATTCCAGCAGCTGTGCATAACCAAGAATGGCGGTAAGTGGATTGTTCAGCTCGTGTGCCACACCGGAAATCAACTGGCCGACTGCTGACATCTTTTCACTCTGCAGCAGCTGCTCCTGCGTCTTGCGCAAATCTTCGTAGGCCCGCATGGTCTCGTCATAGAGACGTACTTTGTCTAGGCTATTAGCGAGTTGCCGGCCGATTGTGATCATCAACTTCTGATCCAGATCGGTGAAACTTCCTTCTTTGCGGCTGCTGACGCTAATGATGCCGATCAGCTTTTCGTTGGTCCACATCAGAGCCCAAATCCATTCTTTCAGCCCTTCAGCGAACAAGAGCTCCACTGTTTCCGGAGGAAACAATGACATCCGATCGCGCGTGATCAGCTCGATCTTCTGTGTCTCTAGAACTTGCACCAAGCTATCTGGAATTGGAAACTCGCGCGCATCCCTCAGGAGTCCGCGATGGCCATAATTTGCCACTCGCTTCAGGAGTTTGGCTTCTTTATCGAACAGGTAGACCGCCGCAGTATCGGCGCGGAACAGGTCGACAATCTGGCGCATGGCCATGTTCGTGATCTCGTCCATATCGAACGATTGGTTGGCCAGCATGGCAATCGTGTTCAGAGCCTCCAACTCACGATTGCGCCTGCGAATTTCGTCTTCAATCTTCTTCTTTTCGGAGATGTCCAGCAGCACTCCGTTGAACCGCTCGATGGCTCCTGCTTTATCCCGACGCCCGTAGCTGTTCTCCAGCACGGTAACGACTGTCCCGTCGCGCCGCTTCATCTCGAATTCGAAGTTCTTCACGAAGCCGTTCGATTCCATCTCCTCCAGGAACATCCGCCGGTCCATCGGGTTCAGATAGAAGTCTTCCGCCCGTGCACGCTCCAGCAATTCCTCACGGCTTTCGTAACCAAGAATTCGAACGAACGCATCGTTGCACTCCAGAATGCGCCCTTGCGGCGAAGAAACAAACACGCCTTCACGCACCTGCTCGAAAAGCGTGCGATACCGTTCTTCCGCGGCTCGTCGTTCCGCCATGTCGCGAATGATATGAATCGTCGAGGAGCCTCCATCGCCTTCTTCGCTGTAGCACGACGTGGAGACAATCGAGTAGCTATCGATCACCGGATCGGGAGCCTCGACATTTGCCTTGTGACTCTCGCAATACGGACAATTCTTCCAGTTTGAACCAGGCTTGCGCAGCGCTTCTGCCGCTAGTTGTCCGACCAGCCTTTCCGGTTCGTGCTCCCAACCCAACCGGGTCAGCAGCGCTCTGTTCACTTGCCGGATCCGAAATTCCCGGTCATGCACCAGAATCAGCTCAGGCATGGCGTCGAACGTATTTTCCCAGCGCTTCTGCGAGGTGACAATACGTTGAACGAGTTGCAGATTTTCCGTGGCGATACCCAACTGCTTCGCCGCCGCGTTCAGAAACCGTACTTCCTCCGGTTGATACACTCGCGGTCGTCGCATCCCTAACGACAGAGTCCCAATCACAGCCGTTTTTCCGCGCACTGGAATTAGCAGGATGTGGTCCATTTCATCCCGCACCAGCGTTTCGCGGACCATCGGCAACGTGTTCTTACGGTCGAAAAGAATCGCGCTTCCCGCTCTGACAAGAGCCGCTCCATGGCCGAATCGCGTGTCGGAATCCCGATGCTGTTGCACAAATTGCTCAGACACTCCCACCGACTGCTGCAGTCTGAGTACATCTCCTTCCAGTAACCGGAACCACACTGCTTTCGCGCCGAGTAGATCCTTCAACTCCAGCATGACAGCCATGACCATCCCGGAGCACTCTTGCGCTTTCGCCGTGGCGTCTGTGATTCGGTTCAGCACCTCGAGTCGCTGTGCCTTGGTTTTCGATTCCTCCAGCACCAGAATCAGCAGGCTGAGTCCCAGCAAGGTGTCGATCACCACGTCCGCGCTCTCGAGCGGATGACCCTGCGTGATCGCCGTATCCATGTGGATCAGGCACAGCATCAATGCCATCAGCCACGGCCCGATTTCGCGCCGCCCTAGGCTGTACCGCACCAGTTGTATGGCTGCTGTGAACGTAATCACGCGATAAAGAATCTGTACCGCCAGCATCAGCGCGTGACTGCTCGGCCAGAACGAAAACTGCAGAATGATGAGTTCGACGACAATGCCGGCAAGAACGACGAGGGGAATCGTCAACCGGAAGCGCCTCGCGTACAGGAGCACGGCTGACGCAAACAGGGTGATGGCTACCACAAACGCCACTTGGGAAATCGCCAGCCACACGCCTGCGCTGCGGACCCCATCCAGGCCGTCGCTGCTGCCCCGGTAGAGGACATAGCTGGCCCAGCCAAAGATCCAACAGAGCAGATACCGCTGCCGAAAGGAGCGAAAAACCAGTACGCCGCCACCTAAAAGGACAAGCGCACTTGCCATGTCGGCCAGCAGGTCCAGTTCAGGGACGTGTGCCCATCCGGCCATGGGTAGGAACAGCGTCATCACACAGGATAATGAGTCATTGTTGTATACCACGAGAAATTACTTTGGTGTTACGTTTCCCTGGTGCAGACAGTGTCTTTGGAGGAACTGCGATACAATGCGCAGCATGCAATCAGATCGGATTTTAATCGTCGATGACGAAGAGGCGATTCGCGAGATTGTTGCCTCAATGCTCACGATGGCCGGATATGACTGCAAACAGGCAGGTTCCGGTCTGGAAGCACTCGCCATCCTCGACTCCGGCGAAGAATTTGAGCTCATGCTCTCCGACCTGATGATGGCCGAACTCGATGGCATCGGCCTCCTGGAAAAGACCAAGGAACGCTATCCCGAAATGCCGGTCGTCATGGTCACCGCCGTCCATGACATTTCCGTGGCTTTGGCCGCAATCCGCAACGGCGCTTACGACTATCTCCTTAAGCCTTTTGAGCGCGAGCAACTCCTGGCGACAGTTCGCCGAGCGCTCGAAAATAGGCGCCTGCGCATAGAAAACCGAGCCTATCAGACAAACCTTGAAGCGCTGGTTCAGGCCCGCACCGAGCAACTACGCCAGGCCATGTCAGACCTGGAGCGCTCCTACGACATCACCCTCGAAGCTCTCGGGGACGCCCTCGACTTGAAGGACGCTGAGACCGAAGGCCATTCCAAGCGCGTGACGGCCTTCACCATCGCCATCGCTCGCGCCATGGGCCTTAGTTCCGATCGCATTCGCGTCATTGCTCGCGGCGCCTTCCTCCACGACATCGGCAAGATGGCCATTCCCGACGCGATCCTGCGTAAGCCGGGCGCTCTCACCCCGGAAGAAGTCGCCATCATGCGCGAGCACTGCTGGCACGGTTATCAGATCCTGCGAAAGATCCCGTTTCTCACCGAGGCCGCCGAAATCGTCTACGCCCACCAGGAACGCTGGGACGGATCAGGCTATCCGCGCGCCCTCAAGGGCGATGAAATCCCCCTTGGCTCCCGCATGTTCTCCATAGCCGACACAATGGACGCGATCATGTCCGACCGCCCTTATCGTCCGGCACAGCCCTTCTCCGCCGCTCGTGACGAAGTAGTACGCTGGTCAGGACGTCAGTTCGATCCGGAAGTTGTAAAGGTATTTCTGGGAATGCCTGAATCGATCTGGCAGGACTTGCGCAAGGAAATCAACACTCAGATTTACCGCTTCACCGCCGACGCTTCCAA
>CAZBCQ010000098.1:0-4096 GCA_964490255.1 uncultured Terriglobales bacterium
GAGCGCAGGCGAAGAGCACTGCTCCGAAGCCCGCGATGGCGGTGGCGACTCGCACCGGATTCTCTTCGAGGAAGAGCGCGGAGTCGCAGGCTCACGTCTTAATGGCGAAGCAGAAGATGGGTGAACCAGTTCCCGTGCTGGTTACCACTACCATGTTGATCGAGAGCAGTCAGCCTGGTGCTCCGAACCAGGTATGGGTCGTGCGGATGTGGCGCGTAGCGCTCTACTATCCGACGGCTGAGCAGAGCAAGCAAGTTTCCCAAAGAAAAATCTAGGGAGCAGTGAAGAGAACGAGAGCAGCAGTGCAGCAATATCTACTAATTAACTAGTTTAAGGAGCGCAACAGAAATGAATTGGACGAGCAAGATAAGAGAAAAGGCCTCGCGGAGAGCAATCGTTTCCGTACTGGCATTGGCGACAACAGCATCGTTTGGCACCTACGAGATGATCAAGCCGGAAGGCGCACGGGCGGCGACGGCGGCTCCGGCAGCAGCAGCGCTTGATCCCGATAGCGTGACTGCGTTAACAGCGCTTGACCATGCGATGGAAACAGTATCGGCTCGGGTGACGCCGGCGATCGTGAACGTGGCCGTGACTTCCAAGGTGAAGGCATCGCCGGTAAGCGGGAATGACGGCGACGCCGAGCAGTTCTTCCGGCACTTCTTCGGGCAGGGCGGGCCAGATATGCAACAGATGCAGCCACGTCCGCAGATCGAGCACGGCATTGGCAGCGGGATTTTGATCTCCCCCGACGGATACATCGTGACGAACAACCACGTGGTGGACGGCGCGACCGAAATTCGCGTGACGATGAAGGATCGCAAGAGCTACACGGCGAAGCTCATCGGAACGGATCCGTTGACGGATCTGGCGGTGATCAAAATCAATGGCACTGATCTTCCGAGCGTGCCTTGGGGAAACTCCACGGAACTGCAGCCAGGACAGACGGTATTGGCGTTTGGTAATCCCTTTGGCTTCCGCTTTACGGTGACACGTGGAATTGTGAGCGGATTGAATCGTCCGAATCCGGATCCGTCTGACCCGCGACGTCCGGGTGGATTCATCCAGACCGATGCAGCAATCAACCCGGGCAACTCGGGTGGAGCGCTGGTGGATGCGCGTGGACAGGTGATCGGGATCAACACGTTCCTGATTTCGCCGTCAGGATCGTTCTCGGGCATGGGATTTGCGATTCCTTCGCAGATTGCCAAGCCGGTAGTGGACAGCCTGATCCGTACAGGAAAGGTTGAACACGCGTACATGGGAGTCGGCATCAGCGATATCACGCCGGAGAATTCAAGATTCTTCGAAATGAAGAATAACAACGGGGCGGTGATCACGCAGGTTGAACCGGATTCGCCGGGCGCGAAGGCTGGTCTGAAGATTGGCGACGTAGTGACTGGTGTAGACGGACAAGAAGTAACGGACGCTAGCCAGTTGCAGATTGCGATTGGCGCAAAGAAACCCGGCACCAAGGTGGAGCTCAGCGTTCTGCGCGATGGTAAACAAATGAAATTGCCCGTGACGCTGGAACAGATGGGCAGCCGAAATGGCGAGACCAGCGCCTCAGCAGAGAATCAGGGCAAACCGCGCTGGGGTGTCGGATTGCAGGATCTGAACTCTGACGCACGGCAGGAGCTGCAAGTCCCAAACAACATCCAGGGAGCCGTGGTTGGCAATGTGGTGCCGGGAAGCTCGGCGGACGATGCGGGGCTGCGGCGCGGCGACGTCATCTTGCAGGTTAACCGGAAAGACGTGAAGAGCGCTGCGGATGTAAAGCAGGCGCTCTCGTCGATTCCGAAAGGCCAGGATGCGCTCGTGCTCGTGTGGGCGAATGGCGGAAACAGCTTCCGCGTTCTGCATGCGCCGACCGAGCAGCCGCAAGGCTAATTCCAAACGTTGGATTGAGTGCCCTTCGTGTCTTCGGGTGCGAAGGGCTTTTTTTCGCAGCAGGGCCAAGGCGTCGCGAGTAAAATCGCGGCGTTGGAGCTCAATCTGAAGATCTGGCAGAAAATCGTGGCCGTTGTTGTGATTCTGGTACTCGCAATTTACGCCGGAGACTATCTGCAACTGCGCTATCGAGTATGGCGTAACGTTAACCCGTTTGGGACAGTGCAGGTGGAGCGCTATTACGCCGTGCACCAGAAGAACAACAAGATTGAGTTCATGTTTCCGCACGAAACGCAGAATCAGGACTGCGTCCATTCCTTGTTTCCTCACATGGGCTACTCCCCTTGCTGGTATCTGAATCGCAATCGAGAACAGCGGATAGATATCTAAGAGTTGAGACCGACGAGAACTCCGCAACTGTAACGTTTCGTGCGGTGTTTTTGGGGCGAAGCAGTCAACACAATTTCATACCGCGCAATCCAACTGAAATCGGAGCACATATGAAGAGCAAGATTTCGAGAGTTGTCCCTTTAACGGAATTGGTGTTCTTAGTGATTTGCATAGTTAGCGCGGCTGCGCAGGACGTGCACACCGACTATGACCACAGTGCCAACTTTGAGCGCTATCACACGTACTCGTGGAAGATGGTTAAGATGCCCAATTCGCTGTGGGATCAGCGCGTGCAGGATGCCGTGAATCAGCAACTGCAAAAGAAGGGCTGGCAAATGGTTCCATCCGGCGGAGACGTGGTGCTCTCGGCCGTCGGAACTACAAAAACTGAAACCTCATTGCAAACCTATTACGACGGTCCAGGATGGGGCGGTTGGGGATGGGGTGGTTTCGGAACGGCGACGACGGTCCCGGAGCAATACCACCAAGGAACGCTGGTCGTTGATATGTTCGATCCCGGAACCAAGAAGCTGCTCTGGCGTGGTGTAGCGCAAGACACCTTGTCACAAAAGCCGAGCAAGAACGAGAAGAAACTGGAAAAAGCAGTAGACAAGATGTTCAAGGACTTCCCGCCAAAGCCAAAAGGATAGTAAACCGCGCGAAAGAGACGGCGCACTGGCAGACTGTTGTCCTGCACGCGTCGTCTCCAACGATCAATCACTCGTCCCTTCAAGAGCACGATTCGTCTCATCTGATCAAACGTTTGGCGCTGGAGTCCGTCTTCGGAACAGGCCACTTGCTTGGAGGCGACTATGGCGACCGCCACGCGAATCCTTCTACCGAAATTCAGAGTACTAGTGCTATTCGGTGTTAGCGCAGCCTTGTGTGTTCCAGAGATGATGGGCCAGAGCAATGACTTCAAGCGGGACATGGCTTCGGCGCTACAGGGGAACATAGAAGCCGAGTTGAGAGTGGCGAGTGCGTATCAGAACGGTGAGGGAATCACGATGGACGAAAATCAAGCCGTCCACTGGTACGCGAAAGCGGCCGGGTCCGGGAATCCGGAAGCTGCAGTGCATTACGGAATCATGTTGTATCGAGGTGAGGGCACCGAGAGAGATGTGCAAAAGGCCTTTCAACTATTCCAGCGTGCTGCACTCGAGAAGTTGCCGGAGGCAATGAATAACGTGGCCCTCATGTACTTCCGTGGGGAAGGAGTGACACGCGATCCGGCGGAAGGGGTGAAGTGGATGAAGCGAGCCGCCGACACGGGTTTCGTGCAGGCCAAAGCGCAACTCGCAGTGGCGTACTGGGACGGCGTGGGAACAGAACGCAATCGTGAGGAAGCGATGAAGCTATTCCGCCAGGCGGCGCGCAAGCATCATCCCGCAGCGCTGTTCGGACTCGGATCGGCGTATGACCTTGGTCTTGAGGTACCGCAGGATTATGTGCAGGCAGCGAAATACTATCGGGAGGCAGCGTCAAAGGGACACAAAGAGTCGATGAATAATCTGGGGCTCCTTTACGAACATGGACACGGAGTACCTGCTGATGGGAAGCAGGCGATGAAGCTCTATTTGCAGGCGGCGAACCTGGCGAACGTGCAAGCGGCGGCGAACCTTGCGCGCGGGTACGCGTCTGGTCTTGGTGGAACGAAAGATGATGTGGCTGCTGCGATGTGGCTGATCGTCGCTGCACGAGAGGACCAGCAGTTTATTGCAGCTACTGAGCATACGCGGAAGGTGGTCGGCGAGGCGAAATGGGCGCAAGCAGAAAATGAAGCTGCGACGAAATACGAAGAGATCAGAAAACTAGG
>CAZBCQ010000098.1:4196-11055 GCA_964490255.1 uncultured Terriglobales bacterium
TTTGAGAAAAACGACTTTGCCGCCGGATTTAATCACGAGGCGGTCGCCGTCTGGCGCAGCAGGGCGCGCTTCTTCGAGAGCGGCTAGAAGGCGCTCGGCAAGATCTTTGCTGCGCAGGTTTTCGAGATGAGTACGGGCGCGCTGCAACGCGCGGCGAAAACGCTCTTCGTCGAAAGGCTTCAGCAAATAGTCGAGCGCATGCGCTTCGAAAGCCTGGATCGCATAATGATCGTAGGCAGTGGTGAAGATGATGACCGGCGTGGCGTCCGGCGGAATCTCGCGCAGAATGCCGAGTCCGTCAATCTCGGGCATTTCGATGTCTAGGAAAGCGAGGTCGGGCCTGCTGTTCTTAATCGAGGTCACGGCCTCAAGGCCATCACGGCATTGGGAGACTATTTGAACGTCGCTCTCTGAGGAAAGCAGGCGAGTGATGCGTTCCCTGGCAAGCGGTTCGTCGTCAGCAATCAGTGCTCGAATCATAATGGCACCCGATGTGGGATTGGACGAACGGGATTGAGAAAAGTCACCACCCGTTCGGATTCAGGGAGTGCCTCGGGAGCAACGTGATATGGGATGGTGATCTGAACCTCGAAGCCACCGGTCTCGGGTTGGCGGATATCAAGCCGCTGCGCTTCGCCGTACAACTGCTGCAGACGCGTGCGAGTATTCTTCAACCCGACTCCGAAGTTTGAAGACGCGGGATGAGCGGGAGCGCGCCCCGGGCCATCATCACGCAGCAGGATTTCGAGATTGTCGCCATTCTTAAGGGACCGAACGAGGATGGTGCCGGGTCCGGCACGACGTGCAATGCCGTGCCGGATGGAGTTCTCCACTAGAGGTTGCAGGATCATGTTGGGGACCATCGCATCGAGAGTTTCGGGCGTGAGATCCATGGCGACTGTGAGACGATCGCGAAAACGTGTGCGCTCAATTTCCAAATAACCCTGCAGGAAGTCGATTTCAGCTTTCAGCGTAACTTCCTGGACGCCTGTGTTTTCGAGGGTGAGACGCAATAACTCGCTCAGTCGAGAGATCACGCGATCGGCGGCATCGATGTCCTGATGCATCAACTCGGAAATGGAGTGGAGTGTATTGAAGAGGAAGTGCGGATGTAGTTGACTCTTGAGTGCCTGAAGGTGTGCGTGGGCTAGTTGTGTTTCAAGCGCAGAAGCCTGGATTTCACGATCCTTAGCACGCTGATAGTAGAGCCATGAGAAACAGATGCAGGCCACAGCCCAGTACATGGTGATGTCGTCGAAACCGTTGGAAAGGAAATAGCCCTTGAACATCATCCAGCCATAGGGTTCGTTGGACGATGGATACACGAAGCGATGAAGCGGAAATCGGCCGAGAGAAATAGACATTCCCAGAAGAATGGAAAATCCGAGGTGCAATAAAAAACGTCTGGGCCAGTTACGTCTTTCGATAGGAAAGCGATTCGCCAAAAAGACTACGAGAGGTGCGGCAAGCAGGCCCCACATGAAGAAGTACGCCACAAAAGGCTGCCGAGCTACTTCGATCCATGGCATGGGCTTCCCATAGTCATTTCTCATTTCGAAGAGGAAAGAGGTTTGAATTGTGGACAACAGCGCAAACATCAGAGCAACAAGGCCCCAGCGGGTGATTCGACTCATGCGCATTGTTCCTCCGGGCCAATCGAAGCGATTGCTTTGACATTTGAGCATGGTTGCCGCAACACGTGAACTGCCAGTGATACATGGCGCACTACTTTCGTCCCAGAATTTCCACTGATCATCCCAGCCTCATTGCTGAAGATGTAAGCAGGGCTCAGAATTGGGACAATTGCGGGTTCCGGTGCTGGGGTGATTATGCGCAAATTGGCGGTCGCTGCATTTGTCCTCATTAGTTGTTTGTTTGTTGCCGCTCCGAAGGCGAAGGCCCTTAATCGCTCCACAACGCCAGTTCCGAGGCATGTAGGAGTTGCGGTCGCCAGCAAATCCCGATGGGTGCCGATGTACGGCGATTCGCATTTCAAGGTTGCGGATAACATGATTGCGACTCTCTTCGTAGAGAAGGGATCGCTCGTGGAATATAAGCAGACCGGGGTTTGGCCTGAGAGCAGTTCGTTCTTCTAAGACTGAAACAAGTTCCGGCAACAGAAAGCCATGTCTCGCAACCACAGCGAACGCTCGTGGTTGACATTGCCTACAAGAACAATCCGGTGACACAACAGTGGGAATCGTACGCCGTGAGGTGGAGATACGACACCGCTGAGGGCAAGAATCCCACGTCGCGCTGTAAAGGCCTGCACGCCGGCTGCAGCGAAAGGCCGGCGGAGGATGCGCCGGAAACGGGCGGTCCGGAGTTTCTGTAAGAAGTGCTTTCGCAATTCACACTTGAAGAGACTCACCGCAATGAGCCTGCCCAGGGAGACGCGAGACGTCCTTCCTGAAAAACTGCGAGCTGATGGTTGTGCACGCGGTTTACACCGTCGAGCAATTCGGTACGGGATAGAGAAGGCTCGTCTGGCCAGACGACCGAGCGAAACTGGAGTCCCACCGGTTGCTGGGAGCGAACGGCACTTTGCACTGAAATCAAACGTAAATGGCGCTTTGCGATTTGACGGAAGATGCCGATGAGGCGAGCGACCGACGTTTCGCTTCCCGAAGCGAAGACTTTGGTGATGCGTTGGCCGCTGCTCGGAGCTTCGCGGTGCAGGCGCTGCATTCCAGCTACTACGCGCCGTGCGGCATCGTCGACGAAGAGGTAATCGCGGATGGTATCGAGCGGCACGAAGATGCGGATCGGAACACTGAATATCAGGCAGCGCGACATGTGTGAGATCAGGCCTTGCGGCTTCTCTAAATGCTGGCCGGGACCGTACAGGTTGGAGAGACGGCCTACGAGTGTTGAGACGTTAGGGCGCACGCTCGCCCAATCTCGGACGAGTTCCTCGTGTTCGAGCTTCGCTCGGCCGTAGTCTGAGATCGGATGCGGAGCGGTTGCTTCGGTGAGTGGTCTACCGGTGCTGCCGCCGTACACGCCTCCGGCGCTGCTAGCCAGAAAGAACTGGCCCTCCACGTCAGGGGGAAGACTGGCGACGGTGTCGCCGAGTTGATCGAGGAAGAAGCGCAGAGTAGCAGTTTCGGCAGAGAATTGTTCCGCGGAAGTTCCAACCACGCCAGCGCCGGCACACCAGTAGATACTCCAACCGCTTACTTTTTCGGAAATCAGGCGCTCCCGGAATCGCTGCACAGAATCGGCAATGGCTTTGTGCAGTTGAGCGGGATTTTCCCAAGGGAAGAGATAATCGGGATGCCACACGGAAGCACGGATCGCCCGCTCCACCGATGAGCCGAGCAAGCCGCCGCGGCCAATGACCCATGAAAGAGTATTCACGGTTTGCGACCGAAATCTTCAGCCGGCCGCGACACGATCAGGTAGGCCGGCTTGCCCATGGCCATAGAGACCGCAACACCGAGGTATTCGGCGATGACGCCAAGCGAGATCAGGATCACGCCTGAAAAGAAACAAGTGACGATAAAGATGGAGGTCCAGCCCTGAACTGGAACTCTGTTCTCGAGGCGCTGCCAAATTGCCCACAGGCTTATGAGGAAGCCGAAGACAATCGAGACTGCACCCATCACCGCGACCAAGCGCAACGGCAGCGTGCCGGAAGTGAGCACAAGTTGCCAAAAGTGGCGAAAGAGCCGCTGGAAGGTATAGCCAGACGGCCGGCCGCGTTCGGTGCGCAATGCCAATGCGCAATGAGCCGCGCTTCCGACCACCCACGAAAGAGCGACGTCAAGATAGACGTCCGCACCGCAATAGGCGGCGACGCCGCGAGCGATCTCTCCTTCGATGAGGCGAAAGCTGTTGAAAGCGCCGATTCGGTTACCGAGCATCTTGCTGGAGACCAATTTGGCGGAACGCGAAAGCGCGTTGCGCAGAAATCCATGCGGCGGTGAATTGGTGGGCTTTGCATAGACCAGACGCGAATTGCTGCTGAGCGCTATGTCGAGCATGCGTCCAATATCGCGAGGATCCTGCTGGCCGTCTTCGTCGAGAGTGACAACCCACTCTGCAACGGTGCTTGCCATTCCGGCAAGCGTAGCGGGATGCTGTCCATAATTGCGCGAAAGCCATATCACTCGCACGAACGGGTACTGTGAAGCGAGCGCGCGCATTACATCGGCGGAACGATCAACCGCGCCGTCGTGGACAAGAAGTAATTCGAGAATGCGAAACTGATAACCGCCGGCTGTGATTTGAGGCGTGATGAGCGGAACGATTTCGTCGACCAGCGCTTGCAGTGTGTGCTCGCCCTGGTAGACCGGCACAACGACAGAGATCTCGTGCAGGGTTTCTTGCTCCTGACTCTTGTTGTTGTGCATATCTCGCGCGGATTCTAGCACAGGAGAAATACATAGTTCCTTCGCTGCGCTCAGGAGACCCGAGGGGAGGGAACGCGGTGCTGGAGAATGGGATTCGAACGCGAGAAAACAGGGGAAAAAAAGAAAGAGGCCCTGACCATTGCGGATCAGGGCCTGAGGAGCTAGTGGGTCGAGGTCACGAGTTTAAGTTTGCGTGACCGCTTGTCCGGTTTCAGTTCATGCTTGCACGGGCCGTAGGCATCTTCGTCAGGGTGCGTTGCGAGCAGCACATCGACGATTGCGATATAACGATCGATCCAGACCAATGCTTCCGGATTACGGATCGCGGCCATGACCGATGGGGGGAGGTTGTTAGCCGAGAATTGCACTTCCACTCCTTTATCATGATTCGATTGTCAGTTCACGTACGAGGGAAGCCGCTTTCAGGCCAGCACTTTTTACACTTTCAACGTTCTTCCTGATAGCGGGATCCAGGTTCGCCTGGCTCAAAACAAGGTCACAATTACCGACGATGACAGCCAAGTGAGTATTGAATTGATGGACGAAGTTGGCGGAAGCGGGTTTCTCGCGAGACAGCAACTCTGGCACGGCAGAGAATGTGGGAATCTGCGTGCGATCGTATTGGATGTGATAGTTCAGGATGGCTGCGGCCAGGGCATGCACATTCTGATCAAGGGATTGTTCACGAACAACAAGCGCATCACAGATCACTTCGACCGGAAGTCCACCAGAGATTTGCGGTGGAATCGTGAATCGAACGGTGATCTGAGTACGCGGTTGTAGAGCGTCATCCGAGCGAAATAAAACACCGGTGCAACTGATGTTTTCGGTGACGCCAGTTCGCCATTCCGATTCCTGATTGCAACGGAAGCGAATCGGGGTTCGCACGCTGAACCGCTTGGCACGGGCATGAGCGGGGCCAAGCAGGTCCATCGATTTGTGCGAGCGGTCACGACTTTTGCCGAACCATCTCAACAGGAATGCTCCTAATCCATCTTGCCTTAATAGATGGTGAATGTGGGCATTCCGTACTGTTACGAAGGTCGATGCTCATGAGGACAAAAGGGCGAGACCCGATGGACAATCGAGAGTGCGCGAGGGGACAACCAATGTTGGCTATCAGGACAGGAAATAGCCCAACCATAGTGACCTCCCGAAGTTCAGCAGAAAGTACATAATGAGGCGTGGCTTCCTTTACCAACACACGCAAGTGGCCCCGATTGCCGATCTCATTTCCGGTTTTCGTTCGGAGTGCGGACGAGAACGGAAAAATATCGCTCGAATTCGCAACGGCGATCAACGTGAGCGCTGGGGGCGTGCTGCTAGCATTGCGGAAGAGCCCGAAATCACGACATCTGTCGCTGGAGATACCGGTCTACCCAGGTGCGGTGCCTGAGGGGCAGAACCTGATCCGCTTCATCGAGGGAAACGTAGTCCGGACAGAGAAGCGTGACCGCTACTCTCTGGTTGGTATGAAGTTCGACACACCGCTCCCAGTATTTTCCGCGGATGACAATTCGTCCGTGCGAAGTGTCATTGGCGCTCATTAGAATGGGTACATGCTCAGAATTCGACCCGCTATCCCCCAGGATGCGGAACTAATCGTTCAATTCATCCGTGAACTTGCGGAATATGAGAGAGAGCCGCAATCTGCTATTGCCACCCCTGCTGACATTCTGCGCGACGGATTCGGGCAGGAGCCAAAGTTCCGCACCCTGATTGCAGAGTGGGATGCGCGCCCTGCAGGCTTCGCGCTGTTCTTTCTGAACTATTCGACGTGGCTCGGCCGTCCGGGATTGTATCTGGAGGATCTTTTCGTCCGCCGCGAATTTCGTGGAAATGGAATTGGTAAAGCGATGCTTCGAGAGTTGGCGCGAATCGCATTGAAAGAAAACTGTTATGGGATGAAGTGGCAGGTGCTGGACTGGAATACTCCGGCCATTGATTTCTACGAGGCGTTGGGCGCGAAGCTGCAAAAGGAATGGCTGAGCGTGCGGATCGTGGGTGAACCGCTGGAACTGCTGGCGAACGGAGCCAGAGAAGAGGCTATTTCTCAAGACTAATGCTGCGGTGCTGTATCGAATATTCCATTAGCACTGTGCGGCTTTTTCGAAACTGAAGGTTGAAGTTCGTCCGGTACAATCAAGCATTTATTACTGTCAAGGAAATGAGCCAGGGATGAGTCTCATCGTAATGAAATTTGGGGGGACGTCTGTCGGCGACGCGGGTAGGATCCGCGCGTCGGCTGAGATCGTCTGTAATGCCAAGGGAAAGCATCAGGTAGCGGTGGTGGTTTCGGCGTTGTCAGGCGTCACGGATCTGATTTTGAAAACCGTAAGCGCAGCCCGCCAGGGCGAAGACAAGCAAGTCGCGGAGCAGATGCAGGTCTTGCAGGAGCGACATAAGAAGGTTATCGGCGAATTATTCAAGGGGCCTGAGCGGAAGGGAATTGAAGAGCAGGTCGGGACGGTTCTGAAGCAACTCCATGACATCTGCGCAGCTCT
>CAZBCQ010000098.1:11155-13746 GCA_964490255.1 uncultured Terriglobales bacterium
AAGGGACAGCCGACGACGTTGGGTCGCGGCGGATCGGATTCGTCGGCAACAATCTTGGGCGCGGCGCTTGGGGCAGACGAGGTCTGGATTTACACGGATGTGGACGGCGTGCTGACGGCGGATCCGAGGGTATGCCCGGATGCGAAAACGCTCCCAGCGATCACGTTCTCCGAAGCTGTGGAGCTCTCGTATTATGGAGCGAAAGTGATCCATCACAAGGCGATTCGTCCGACAATGGATAAGGGCATTCCGGTGTGGATCAAGAATTCCTTCCGGCCAGAGGTGGCAGGAACGGAAATCGTTGCAAAGGTTCCGCGGAATGGATCGGCAGTGAAAGCCGTCACCGTAGTGAAGCAAGCGAGCCTGATCACTCTGACGACGAAGCGCGATGTGCCATTCGCCGAAATCTTTGGGCGACTATTCCTCCGACTGGGACACGAGCATGTTGACGTGCTGTTCTCGACGCAATCCTCTTCCGAAAATTCGCTGGGGCTGGTGCTGCGCGAAGCGGATACTGATGCCGTGGTGAAGTTAATGGAGCGGGCATTCCGAGTCGAATTGCAGCACGGAGTGGTGAACCCGATCCAGGTGCAGAGGGACATTGCGGTCGTGTGCGTTCTGGGTGAGTCGATGCGCGGCACGCGAGGCATCTTGGGCAGGTTGTTCTCGGCGGTAGCGAATGCGAATCAGAGCGTAATCGCAGTGGCGCAAGGTGCGAGCGAGCTGAACATCTGTTTCGCGGTGCATGCGGCAGGCGCCGATGCTGTGGTGCGTGCGGTGCATGGCGAGTTTCTGTCGCAGTATGCGGCGAAGGCGGAGGCTTAAACATGGGATATTCCGCCCAGGCAGCCGGAGCTATTCACAGTTTAGGGAAGCATCAACTGGAGTGCATTGGTTGCGGCGATCACTGCAAGGATACCGGTCCAGACTTTCGCTGCGAGAAGTGCGGGGATCTGCTCGAGGCGGTTTACGAGTGGCCTGAAATTGACGCGGAGATCGCGCAAAGAACATGGCTGCATCGGCGGACATCGCTCTCGCCGCTGGACCAAAGCGGTGTATGGAGATTTCGAGACTTCCTGCCAATTCTTCACGACTTCAACAATGTGGTGACGTTGCGCGAAGGGAACACGCCGCTTTACGAGGTGCCGCACTCGGGAAAGAGTGCGGGCCTCGAAACGCTGCTGGCCAAGCACCAGGGAATGAATCCGACCGGATCGTTCAAAGACACCGGCATGACTGCCGCGATTTCGGTCGCGAAAGAGAAAGGATTCCAGTGGGTGGCGTGCGCCTCCACTGGCAACACATCCGCTTCGATGGCAGCGTATGCAGCGAGAGCGGGGATGCGCAGCCTGGTTCTGATTCCAGAAGGAAAGATTGCCTGGGGGAAGCTGGCGCAATCACTCGAGTACGGAGCCGTAACATTGCAGTTACGGACGGATTTCGACGGTTGTGTGAGTGTGTTGACAGAGCTAGTGCATCGCTATCCGATCTATCTACTGAATTCCATGAATCCGTATCGACTGGAAGGGCAGAAGACGCTGGCGTTTGAGCTGCTGGAACAATTGGAGTGGGAAGTACCGGATCACATTGTGGTTCCGGGCGGGAATCTCGCGAACTCGTCGGCGATCGGGAAGGGAATTCTAGAATTGCATCGGGCAGGACTGATCCGAAAGCTGCCCCAAATTCACGTCATCCAGGCGGAAGGCGCGAATGCCCTGGTGCGCACGGTGCGCGAAACCGGCGGGAAGAAGTTGGTTCCCGTGCAAGCCGAGACGTTGGCCACAGCGATACGTATTGGAAATCCGGCGTCGTGGAAAAAGTCGGTTCGAGTGCTGGAAGCTACCGGCGGTTCCGTGGAACAGGTCAGCGAAGCCGAGATTGCAGTCGCCAAGGCAGAAATCGGTGAAGATGGAATTGGCTGCGAGCCTGCTTCGGCGGCGACACTGGCGGGTCTGAAAAAACTGGTGAAGCAGGGACTCGTGAAAAAGAACGAGTCAGTGGTTCTGGTACTCACGGGTCATGTGTTGAAGGATCCCGAGTACACGTTTAAGTTCCACCAGGGAGAGCTGCTGAAAGATCCAAAGGCAGAGTCGATTACAGAGGCGCACCGTCGACCACCAATTGTGCTGGATGGAACCGTTGACGCGGTGCTCCCCATTCTTGAATCTGCTGACCAGGGAGAATAAGGGGCGAGTCTTGGGGACGATCAAGTTAAAACTGCCGGCAAGTTCCGCGAACCTGGGAGCTGCTTTCGATGCAGCCGCTCTAGCGGTCGCGCTCTACCTGGAGGTAGAAGCGTCACCCTCGTCGGAGTTTGAGGTGCACGCGACCGGGCGCGATGCAGTTGCGTGTTCACAGGTCGAGCGGAACCTCATCATTGATACTTACACTGCGACGCTGCGAGGAAGCGGACGCGAGATTGTGCCGCTTAGACTGCGCGTGCACAACGAGATTCCACTGGGAATGGGATTGGGTTCGTCAGCCGCGGCCCGGCTTGCAGGAATCGCGATTGCAGCGAAGCTGGGCCGCCTAGGCTGGTCCGAAGACCGAGTGCTGGCAGAATCGGCAAAGCTGGAAGGGCATCCGGATAA
>CAZBCQ010000098.1:13846-15464 GCA_964490255.1 uncultured Terriglobales bacterium
TCACGGAATGCTGGGATGTGCGCTGAGTGGCGCTGGTCCGGGTGTATTGATGGTGATGGCTGAGGGCACGAACTTGTCCAGAGCGGCGGCCGCGATCGAAGCCAATCTTGCGGACAAGGATCTGGACGCGGAGATTATTTCTACGGCGATTGAAAACACTGGCGGCATTGAGAGCTACGTTGAAGTGGAGGAGTTCGCGAAAGGGGCGAGGCCGTGATGTGTTGGCGAGGGCGCTGATTCCGCTCGTATGAACAAAAGCAAGGTCAAAATCCCAACACTTGCTCGGAAGGATGGGACACCCGTAAACCAGTCCTGAATTCACAGCGCTGCTTTCCACATAGCCAAGAGTACCGATCCCACTCTAAATTACAGTCACAGGTTCCATCTGGCCCGTGCGCATTGAACGATACGCCGCGTCGAGGATGACCTGATTCTGCCAGCCGACTTCGCCGGGTGCAGGAAACTTACCTTTTCCTTCGAGCGCGGCGGCAAATGAATCCACCTGACGCGCGTAGGCGAGTTGATTATCAACTTCTTCCACGACTGGCGGCTTCTCTTCGGTATGAAATTCAATCTTGACGAACTTGTCGACCGTGAGCGCATCATCGGCGAAGATTTCGCCCGCCTCTCCAACGATCTCGAGCGGTGTTCGATACGGCGCACGATAGGAAACAAGCACCGTGCCCAGCGTTCCAGCGCGGAACTGCAGGGTGAGGACGGCTGCAGCTTCGACGTCGCCTGAGTTGCTGTCCGAGAACGTGCGAGCGTGGACGCGAACGATTTCGTCCTGAAGGATGTAGCGAAGGGTGTCGATGCAGTGGACACCGATATCGGCAATCGGACCTCCCCCGGCCAGTGCGCGATCCGTGAGCCATTTGCGCTGATGAGTGCGCGCGGCGAAGGAAAACTCAGAGCGCGCAAAGATCAAGCGCCCAAGATCACCCGATTGCACGCGGGCGCGAACGCGCGCGATGCTCTCATGAAAGCGGAAGACCTGTGCAACCCCCAGTAGAAGCCGAAGGCGATGGGCGGTCTCGACCATTTCGCGGCATTCGTCAGCGTCCATGCCCATAGGCTTCTCGCAGAGCACGGGTTTTCCGCGGCGCAGGGCAGTGAGAACGTCAAGACGATGGCAGGCGTTGGGAGAAGTGACAAGAACGGCGTCTACCTCCGGCGACCGGCAGAGATCGTCGACGGAACTGAAGAAGTGCGGAATGTCATATTCCTGCGCTGAAGCCTTGGCCTTCTCCGCATCGCGCCGTTGGAGAGCAGTGACGGCACAATCGGAAGAGAGCTTAAAGCCAGGCATGAGTCGCCTGACGGCATGCAGACCAAATCCGACAATTCCAAAGCGAATCATTCTCCGACCTGATTGTGGCGGACACGAAGTGGCGCTCCGATCCGCGGAATCGAACAGCAGAACCAACGAGATTACCAGAGTGTAAGGAATAGGGAAGCAGGGAACTACTCACAACCCGGGCACTGGGCCAACCTGCGGTGGGTCACGGCAGGTCGTGACCGCCATCACCGCCCGTGGTTACGACCCGGCGCAGACTTGGCCGCAGAGGTGGTATATGCCGATCCTGTTTATGGCCCTGATGGCACTGGGCGTGTTCGT
>CAZBCQ010000099.1:0-15409 GCA_964490255.1 uncultured Terriglobales bacterium
AGTGGTCAGCCCAGGAACACGCGGGCCATCTTCTCGATCTCGAGCCTCTATGGACAGCACGTGTGGAAGATTTTCTCGGCAATGGAGACACGCTCACCGTCGCCGATCTCAGCAACCGCAGGACTCACGAAGCCAACCACAATGCCCGGGATTTGACAGAGATTCTGGCTCGCTTCCGCGCAGCGCGAGGCAAATTGATGGACCGCGTATCAGAACTCCCGTCCTCAGTTTTTGCGTGCTCTAAGCTGCATCCGCGTCTTAAGCAACCCATGAGACTCGTGGATCATTTGTATTTTGTTGCGGAACACGATGATCATCACCTGGCAAGAATCTGGGAGCTGATCAGCCCTTAGCTTGCGCTCCGCCTCGCGTTGGGCGACCTGAACATCTGGGAGGCGGCCTATCGATATGCTCGCGGATGAAGTATGGGGATCGGACTGGTGGCTCCGAGCTCCCCATGCACGCCAATGCGGTTACATTACAAGTGCAAAGTGTTCGAGTTCCTGTCGGATGGCAGCAACGGTCAACCCTTCGCATCGAAGGTTGACCGCCGCCTCCATCGCTGATTCGTGCGAAATGCCATAGCCGCGTCCCGTCAGGAACACTTTCAATACTTCGGCGGTGTCTTCGCTGTCGAGCCAGTTGTCCTGAAGTTCTGACCGCAAACCCGACACTTCCGAATCAGAGAATTGCTGGTTCATGGTAGTGAGTTCCTTTCCGAGTATTGCCCTACTGGCCCAGCGCACTGACTTCAGTGTGAATTTCTGCACTTTGCGAAAGGCGCTTTTCCGCTTTCGAATGTGGCAACTCATAACTACTGCCCTCGGTCACGATTCCGACCAGGAAGTACTTTTCTCCATAGCGATCAAATACCAGCTTGGGTTGGCCAGTACTGTCACCGGCGTTCGCCTGGATAAAGATCGCCTGGCTCTCGTCATCGAGATTGCGCACCAGCAAAATCTGCGCATTGAGACTGCTGACCTGCGAGATCGCATACCTGCTGTTCGGCAAGGTTTGGCTGCCGACGCTGAAGTCAAAGGGAACGCTCACACGCACAATGTCCTGCGCGTGCATACTCGTTGCCAGAGCTAACAGCCCCAGCATGGTGAGAATAGGTTTTGTGAACATCACATCTCCTTCGGGGTGGACCGTTGTTGTTGAAAAACCTCGGTTCCGCCGAAGATCTTCCGTTACGTCCTAACCCTGTGTTCACAGTCATAGACTCATGCGGCGACGAAACGCTCCACGCCCAGCAAGCTAATTACAAACAGTAGACAATTACGCGATGATGCATGACTGCGGCGGATTTAGTGTCGGATTTGAAGGGGCAGTGCCATCACGAGGTCAGTAGGCGCACAAGTACTGAACGCAAGGCAGCACGAGTGTTAATTTCGTGACATGATGGCTCACCGCGATTCTTCATGATTGTGCCCTCAACCGAGCAGTGCCCACCACGCGGCAATAAGATCGATGAACCCTTCTAGATCATTTACTCAAATTTCAACAACTTACCGCGATCGGCAAATGGCGCGTGCTTTGCACACCAGTTCTGGTTGGCTGCCCGTTGATGGCGCCCAGTTCGTCGACGTCTGCGAACGTCTCGATCAGGCCAGACGCTGACCTTCGGCTCTCCCCAGTTTGATCGAAGAAGTTCGCAGACGCGGCGACTTGTCTCGCGACAAGGTATAGGAATGGCGCAATCGGGCTTGTCGACAGCGTCTCGAAAAAGGAGGCACCAGAAATGCTTGAGGTCGAAGATTCGCACCAACTCACAACTTTTAGCCACAAATTCCTGAATTGGCTTTTCATCGCGGTCACGCTTGCCGCCGTTTTCGCTCTAGGCGGCTGCAAGAAGAAAATAACGACTGCCCCTCCGCCACCTCCACCTGCTGCTCCGGCAAAGCCGACCGTCTCATTGAGAGCCGATCCTGCCACCATTGAAACCGGCCAGTCCTCCACGCTTGTGTGGCAGACTCAGTATGCGACGGAGATTACGCTCGACGGAGAGAGCGTGGATTTGAGCGGCGATAAGAAAGTGTCACCGGCTGAGTCCGCGACTTATCACCTGATAGCGAAGGGCCCCGGCGGTACAGAGGAAGCCGACGCTCGCATAACCGTTTCAGCACCACCTGCTCCGCCTACTCCGGGTCCCAGCGAGGAAGAGATGTTCGGCCAGAACATGAAGCATCTGTTCTTCGACTACGACAAATACGACATTCGCGCGGACCAGCAAGCAGCATTACAAGCAGATGCGAAATGGCTCTCGGAACATCCCAATGTGAGTTTCACCATTGAGGGGCACTGTGACGATCGCGGTTCGATCGAGTACAACCTCGCCCTGGGCGACAACCGAGCAACGGCCGTAAAGAATGCCCTAGTGCAACAGGGGGTCTCAGCGGATCGTGTCCGGACCATCAGCTATGGAAAGGAAAAGCCGTTTTGCACTGACTCGAATGAGGAGTGCTGGCAACAGAACCGTCGCGGATACTTCGTTTATCAGAAGTGAAAGCCCGGAGACGCTAGGGATCAGCTCTCATCCGCGCACAGTGATGACGGGACAAGCCGCAAGCGAGGCGACATCGTAAGCGGTGGAGCATCGGTGCGAATTGTGAAAGGGGTTGCCCTTCAGACCCATAATCACAGCTTCGGCGCCCAGGTTCTTCGCCACCCAAACGATCGTTTCTGCGGCTTCTCCAAACTCTGCTACGCAGATTGGCTGAATGGCCAGAGCGTGTTTCGAAAGCAACCTGCGTAACCGTTCGACAACCTCGGTTCGAATGGCGCGACGGATCTCAAAGACATCTTTCGCTGTATACCAGCGGCAAGCTTGAATTTTGGGAACGTCAGAAACTGTGTTCAGTAGCACCAGCCGCGTCTGCCGCTCATTTGCCAGGCCGATAGCATACGGTAATGCTCGCAACGATTCGTCGCTGAAATCAGCAGGAAACAGGAAAGGGCGCAGTTCAGACGAGTCCAGATTCGGCCCAGATGGACAGCCAGGGCCAACAATCACGACAGGGCACAACGCAGCTCGAAATATCTTTTGGGCCTGTGACCGGAGTATCAGCTTCGAAAGTCCCTTGCGGCTATTCGTGCCGACCACAACCATGTCGATTGTTTGCTGCGAGAGAACCGCCTCAAGTTCCTCCCAGATCTCCCCCTCGCACACAATTGCTCGCAAGTCAGCAGCGGCGATCGCTCTGCTGGATATTAGCCGTCGTACTACGCTCTGCAGATCTCTCTCCGCTGATTCAAATGCTAGTCTCTGCGATTCAGGGCCGGCTATCGAAAATCCGATGGATGATACGACATGCGCCAAATACAGTTTCGAATGGCAGAAGCGGGCTATACCAACGGCATGTCTCAATGCCTTTTCAGAAGGCTTCGAAAAGTCCGTCGCCACCAACATTGACCTGATTTGAATTCCAGTGGCGTTATGCTGTAGCGCAAACAAACCTCATCTCCTGAACAGCCGGAATACTCATCTCGCATACCGTTGAACGGTTTCAGCCGGGACCGAAGCCTGACACATGCATCACTAACGGAACCAGATGAACACCACTCCCCCAAACAAGAGAATCAAAGAGGCGATAAGCAATAGCAGAGCTATGTTCTTATCATCCCGGACTGTTTCGTCATGCAGATCGGGATCTTGATCGCGGAGTACGTGGTGTATCTCTTCAGAATTGCTGTAAGCTCTTGTGTCGGGGTCAAGGTAGCGGATGGCAGCAAATATCTCCGAATCAGTAGCGTCTTCGACATTCCAATTCGGCCCTGGATTTCGTGGCATACGACGTCCCCATATTTTCGATGAGTACGAGTGCAGATCCCAGTACTCCGGCCTGGTGACTACATGGACCGCCTTTACATCTGGCCTACTTAGCTGAAGCCATGAAGTTCTGTTGCAGTTTGTTGACCCTGGCTTGCTGTTCACTTGTCAGCATGCTGAAAAGCTTCGAAGCCTCGCGTGCGTTGGCAACGATAATCTGTTGCAAAATTGCTGACTGTCTTGCAGCCAGCGCCTGAACCTGCTTCTCATCTAAGGGCACAGTTGTTGCGACCGATCCTACGGCGCGTTCCTGTTCCGCAAGTTGTTCCACAAGCGGTTCGAGCTGTTTCCGATCGTCAGCGATTTGAGCCTGAATGGCAGCTATCTGTGCAGGGCTCAGGTTCAGGGAGGTTGCAATCTGCCTCGGCACATACGCCGAACCAGAAGGTGGGGGTACCACTACGGTCGCACCGACCACGTACAACTCTGTGCTTTCCTGTGGCTGGCTTGCTCTTTGAGTATCATAAGCCGTGCTCAGGTACAGCGTACGCAGTAGTTGAAACTGCATCATTCCCAATTGAAATCGTTCGGCACTCAAGTATTCCGCCTGTTCGCGAGTGACTTTGCCGCTGTAGACCGCCTGCGTAATTGCATCCAGTTCTTCACAGGTGTTCTGAAAAACCATCTGCATCTGTTGCGCATACACGCGCAGGGCGTCCTGCGGTCCAAGCTGCTCTCCCAGTTGATCCGTGGTGATTACAGCGGCACTCGAGTTGCCGTTCGAAACCCCTGGCGCCTGACCATTGGGCGAGAGTTGGACACTGCTGTCTTGAGCTACGGCCGAAACCATCAGCAGACAAACGGTTGACATTCCAACAACTAACCGCGATTTCATAAAACCACTCCTGATCGCAATGTGATGTTTCAGTTCGCAGAGCATGTGCGTTAAGGCCAGCCAGCAAACTTTCGAACCACACTAGGAACGTTGCATATCTGCTGCCACGGACCTACGCGACAAACCATTTATATGCAGTGTGTTGGTGATCACTTCGTCCATCTGCCCTGCCTGATGGCGGTCGGTGCTGGTATGAGGGCACAAGAGTTGCAAGGCGGTGGTCGGCGCTTTCAGTGCTGCACTGTGCCCTAATGCGGGCACTATGCCCGTGAACCGGCAAACGACCTTGGCGCACATGGTGTAAGACATCGCAAACATTACGTTATTTCGTTCTTGAATAGTGGCACTGAGAATGCACTTTGTGGACGAGCTACCACTATGCCACTTGAAAGCACTGTACCCACAGAAGTAGCCCAGAGCAGGTACCGGACATTGCTCGAGATCTCAGGCCTGATATCCAGGCAGCCCAACCTGGAGGTTGCTCTCGGCAGTCTGCGTCGATTGATGTCCAGCGTCGCGGACTTCGATTCCATCAGCCTGCTCTTGCTGGACGCAACACAGAAAATGGTCCGTCTGGAAGTATTTGATCGCGATGCCGATGTGCCCGACCTTGCAATTGGCTTGCAACTCTCAGTCGAAGGAACACCTTTAGCACAGTGCATCGAAACGCAGGAAGCGGTGTACGTTCCCGACTCAGTGAGCGAGTTCTCTAAGATCCCCGAACTTGCGGAGAGGGTCTTGCCTGCGGGAGTACACAGCCTTTACATAGTTCCGGTTTCCACTCAGCGCAAGAAGCTCGGCATTTTGGTATTCGGAACAAGGGAGCACGAGTTTCGCCGGGGCGACCTGGAACTGATGATGTCAGTAGCTGCTCACGTTGCGATGACCCTCGAGAACGCCGCAACATTGGACAAGGCGGCCGAATACCAGCACCAACTTGCAAAAGAGCGTGATCGACTGGGGCTGCTGCTTGAAATCAACAACCATGTTGTAAGCAAGTTGGAGATGACCGAACTGTTTCGTTCAGCCTCCGCGTCGATTCGGAGATACTTCGCGAACGACTTCACAGGCTTTTGGCTCCTGCATAAAGAGACCAGTCAACTTGAGTGTGCCGTCCTCGACTTCCCGGGCACGCGAGGCTTCTTAGAACAAATCGACACGCGCGAGCTAACTGATGAAGACATGTCTAAAATGCGGCGCCACCTGCCCGAGATCTGGTCGCCTGCAGACATTGAGAACCTGCCCGCTGGTATCCGAGAGCCGCTGAAGGCTGAGTCGATTGTTTCTTTCGCCGTTTCGCCTCTGGTGACCGCAAATGGACCGCTGGGTCTAATCACCATGGGCAGCAGAAGACCCAACGCGTTTGGGCAAGCGGACCTGGATCTTCTGGGGCAAATCAGCAACCAGATTGCCCTCGCTCTGGATAACGCTGTTGCGTACGGTCGGCTTACCGCCTCGAAGCAGAGACTGGAGGAGGAGCGTCTTTACCTGGAAGACGAAATCCGCGCTGAATACAACTTCGAAAATATCGTCGGCAAAAGCTCTGCCCTGCGAAAGGTTTTGAACCAGATTGCGATCGTCGCGCCGACCGGCTCTACCGTTCTGTTGCATGGCGAAACAGGCACCGGAAAGGAACTGATTGCACGCGCTATCCACGTCCATAGTCCACGCAAAGACCGTACGTTCGTGAGGCTCAACTGCGCCGCCATTCCTTCCGGACTAGTCGAGAGCGAGTTGTTCGGTCATGAAAAGGGCGCGTTCACCGGTGCGTTGATGCAAAAGCGCGGCAGGTTCGAACTTGCCGATCACGGTACGTTGTTCCTCGATGAGATCGGCGACATCAGCCTCGACTTACAACCCAAGCTGTTGCGCGCGCTGCAGGAACATGAATTCGAACGGTTAGGAAGTACCAGAACAATCAAGGTCGACGTGCGCGTAATAGCCGCTACACATCGGAACCTTACGGCGATGATTCAGAATAATGAGTTTCGCGAAGATCTTTATTATCGTCTTAACGTATTCCCGGTTGAAGTGCCTCCGCTGCGTGAGCGACGCGACGACATACCTCTTCTCGTGCATTATTTCGTTGCAAAGCTCGCGAGCCGGATGCAGAAGAAAATCAAGGTGATCTCCGCGGACGTAATGCAGGCGCTGGTAAATGCAGCGTGGCCCGGGAACATAAGGGAACTGGAAAACTTCATCGAGCGATGCGTGATCCTCTCCCCGGGAGAGCAGTTGATCGTTCCGCTACCCGAAGTTAAGAGGCAAACCAGCGCGTCTATCTCCACGTTTCATCAGACGGAACGCCAGGCAATCATCGACGCGCTCCGTGCGAGTTCAGGAAAGATCGCTGGGCCCGGTGGGGCTGCGGAACGGCTAGGCCTCAAGCGCACAACGCTCCAGAACAAAATGCGCCGCCTCGATGTTGCCAAAATCGACTACACCAATAGCTGAAGAGCCCTCCGACGACCGCCGAGTGATTAGTTCCCTGCATGAAGCCAGTTCCAATTGATTGGTCTCAACATCCCTCCATCACACGGTGGCCATCATCACTCTTGAACGGCTTGGTCATTGCAAACGAAACGTGCTGTGAAATGGTCTACTACGTGCTCTCCAGTTTGCCTAAGTGCGGCTTTAACGCTGCACGATCCATACATTGGAGCGAGGGACTATGCCGAAGAACTCTGACGCCGTTCTTTCCCGTCAGCGCAGAATGGCACTGGAACAAGAATACAGAGACCTGCAGCACAGAATAAGGACAGCCGAAGAACAACTGACGCGGCTGGGCATCGGGGACCCGTACTCAATCGACGCCAGCAATCCGGACCAGGAAGACCTTATAGAAAAGTGTAGCCGGCAGCGGCGACAGTTGCGGGTTGTGCTCCAGGGATTACAACGGCTTCAATGCGGCACGTTTGGTACATGTGCGAGATGCGAAAGGCCGATCGCAAAAAAGCGGCTTGAAGCACTTCCTACGGCAGAGTATTGCCTCACGTGTCAGGAGCAGATGGAACTGACCGGCAGCGCGGCATGAGTTCACATATGTGTGTAGCCTATCGCCGAGATACATCAGCCTGCATCGCGGCAGTGACCGCAATCGGGCCGAACACTTGGTCATAAGATCTGAATGTTGACGCATATCCTCAATGGCTTAGGCCTTCTTCGGTTCTGGCATCGCGACTGCCCTTCTCGTCTTCAGGGAAGATGAGCAGGAATCGGAGGACAGCAATGCTAAGAGTCGAGTTTTACGACAAGAGCGACTTTGTCATGATGAGAGTCCAAGGCAGATTTGTTGGTCGCTTTGCGGAAGATGTAAGAGATCTGGTTGCACGTAGGCAGGTTCGCAGCAGGTTGGTCCTTGATTTGTCCGAAACAAGTTTTGTTGACGAAACCGGTGAAGAGATCTTGTGCTGGCTGGCGAACATCGGAACCTGCTTCATTGCAGATACTGCTTATTCGGCTGACGTTTGTGAACGTCTGAAGCTGCCGCAAATCAGCATGGTTAACGGCGAGATCTGCGGACGCAAGTCGCTGGCAACAGCGGTACACGCGTAGGCGGTAGTCGGAGTTGTCTGCAGGCAGCCGAAGTCCAATCAGATCCGGGTCAGTATCGGTGCGATCGGGTGGCAAGCACCTGGATTGGCGTTTCTGACCTTTCTGTTCGTGGTACCAGAAGTGCTCAGGTAACGAGCGTGTTTTTCTCATCACTACAGGAGTTGTCCGTGCCCGGAATAGCACCAGAGTCCACGTCAGAAAAACACAGTGCGCGACACCGTGATCCTCTCTACTTGTTTGCCTGTCATCTGGACTGGCGCACCAACCGAAACATAAACGCCTACCACGAGCTTGTTGCTGCTCTGGACGATAGGGACGAACAGACCCGCGATCTAGCGGCGGAACTCTTGCAACGCTGTTCGCCGCGCCCGCAGGCCAAAAAAGCTCAGTCGGAAACCGTCCGCTCCTGAATCTCGGACCCGCCTGTTGCGATACTTTCCTGCCCTGAGTTTCAGCGAGCTGCCCCTGCGTTGGCAGCTGACCAAATGGCGGCGGATCACGTGCTCACTTTTCGGCCCTTCCCGTGCGCAAAGCCTTGAAACTCTACTGAATTGCGAGCCCAACAGTTTGGTACGCGCCGTGCAATTTGAGACAGCGTAGTCAAGGGATGAACAATGTTAAGTACAAGTATCCAGAACCGTTCGCGTTTCGCCAGCCATGAGGATGTTCGCAGGGTCTTCTCCGAGTTTGGCGTTGAATTGGAGTGGCTCGCCTATTTCATTACCGGCGATCACGACACGGCAGCAGCTTGCGTCGTAGACGCCTGCGGGCTTTCGCAGTCGCACAACCAGGTGTTCGAAGATTGGTTGCTGCATTGGGCGCGCTACACGACTATTCGTTCTGCACTTCTCACCCAGAAGACTCGGCTCTGCCAGCTGGCAGGCAGCTATCCTCAGCCCGCTTGTTTTCACGACAAGCACGCTCTACTGTCTTCGGAACTCATTGAGCTTATGGTTGAGGAATCAGAGACTCTCGTGAGCCAACTGGATGTCATCTCTAGGGCGGCATTAGTCATGTGCGGCATCGAAAAGCATTCGGTAGCGGAAGCTGCTCTCATGCTTCGCGTGAGCAGTGCCTGCGTTCGAGCAGCCTATTGCCTGGGACTTCAATGTCTGGAGATGCTGAAATGCGAGCAGTTCAGACAAGATCACGAGTTCGCAGCCGTGTACAACTAACCTGCATAACAATGGAGCAAAGCTCCATAGGAGATTTCGCATGATTCGCAAGTTTGCTTTCTTTACCGTTGCATTGGCAATACTCACCATGCCTTCTATCATCGGTGCACAAACTCAAACGCCAGTTGATGTTTCGGCGAAGGGAGGGACGGCGCAAAATGCGCAGCCGGACAGGGCCGCCATCATCAGCTACACAATGGACTTCAGCCCAAAAGACGCCACGGCATTCTGGCCGATCTACCAGGAATACGAACGCGAAAGATCCGCCCTGTACGATCGCCGCATTGTCGTCCTGAAGGAATACGAAGAGAAGTACTTGTCCATGAGCGATGACGACGCCAAAGCAATGGCGAACCGCATGTTCGAATATGACTCTCAGGCGATGGAGGTGAACAGGAAGTACTTCAAGAAATTTAGCAAGGTGCTTCCGACATACACAGTCGTGAAGTTCTTTCAGGTGGAACATCGCATCGACTTGATGATGGAGGCGAAAGCAACGCCCCCGCTTCCTCCGCTACCTGAACTCGAGCAAGAAAAAGGGCAGGATTAACGTCCCTGGAGCAGGTGGATACACTGAACACTGCACCTGGCGTCCATTAGGAGAGAAATCACACGCCGATGCCGATACGCGGGGCAGCCAGTCCGTGAGCGGTAATCTGAGACTCGCGCGAGCAGACCGCCAGCTCAAGCCGCGCGACCATCAGACAGTAGAAGGTTTCGAGAATGGCGTGGTTGGATTGACATGCTCTTCAGCGAGTATTCGAAGCGCCTCCCACAATCACAGCAGACGCGGTAACTCTGGCGGTCGAGAGTGAACACACGACTCAAGTTGCCATGGCGGCAACCAAATAAGATATCAAGTACCGCAACAAGAATTCGCATAAATCCTCTTTCTTCGGCTCAGCGCGTAGTTAACTGCACGACCCTTCAACTTGGCTGTGCATCGAGGAATGTGCAAGTCACGTTCCAGACAGTCCACGCCTAAGTCGTACAGATTGTTTCTCTTGCTTTTGCCCTCTCGAGTTCTGCCCTGGCGTTTTGACGGCAGCTGCCCACATGCGGGCCAGCGCAGCCTTGCTTAACGCTTCTCTCTCTGAAGCAAAAGCAGTTGCGAGCGACGTTCTGGCAATGTAATTGCCCCTACTTAACATGGACACAGCGGAGCTTATCCGCTGAGTCCAGTTGATCAGTCGGCCTCAGGGACCAAATGCGGCGACCATTGGCCGGAGGTGATCCAGATGCTTACCGAGAAGTTCACAAAAGCAGATGTATCCGCACTCAGAGAAGAGTTGCAGGAAAGAATATCGGGCCCTTTCGAGCTCGCTGAGATCCTGCGAGCCTTTCTGATGAATAGAGGTTATGGCGTGTCGTCTGACACCGCTCTAGCTGCAGCAAGCAAGGTGGGTGCAGCCGGGTGCTCATTTTCCGCGCTGCAGAACGAACTCGAGGCTGTCGCACTTGTGATGTAACGATCTAGCCGACTAACAGAACCAGCTTCGCTGTTCATATGGAGTCAACATGTCAGGAAAGCGCGACCCGAGTGGTAACAAAGAAGTTTCGGATCTGGAACTATTCGCGGCAGGTCGGCGCGGTGAAGCCGGCTCAAGTGCCCCGCTAAATCCCGATCAGATACTCGAGGCCATTCTCTACCTCGACCCGGACTTGGATTGCGTTGCGCCCACACAAGGCGAGAATCGAACACTTGTACGATGCATCGCAGCCGTGGCCGCCTTCTTCTACGTTGCGATGTTTTTCTTGATCCGTCACTGGCTGCCTTGAACCGTGATCTCTCCTGGCAACGAAGCTTGCACCCCAGAGTGATCGCTCCCAGAAACTCATTCGTATTGCCCACCAGCCGAGATTGGCGTGCCCGCATGAGGGCAGATGGGCTCCTCTAGTCGAGACACACTACGTTTGCTCAACAACTTACACACGCTGGAATTTGGCATTTTGTCTGCAATGTACACTGCAAATGCGCGACTTTCTCAAATTGCTAAGTTGTTTGCTGTTGACTGCAGGATTTATCCACCTCGTGGCTCTACCAGCGCGAGCTCAGACGGCCGAAAGCTCCAACGCACCCGCAACGGTGGTTGGGACTGCAACCGACACGAATGACAATCCGCTCGAAGGCGCAACTGTAACCTTACTGGGGATAGGCCAGAGCGGGCATGCGGCCGCAACCAGCAATGGAAACGGTTACTTTGAATTCCACAATGTTGTGCCAGGCAATGTATATCAGCTTACGATCCATGCACCAGGATTTGCCGATTGGACTTCATCAGAATTCACCGTTCAGTCTGGTCAGTTCAAGATCGTCACAGATTCCAAACTTCGGGTCGAACGGGCGCAAACTACCGTGAACGTTAACTATTCACCGGTCGAAGTTGCGACCCAGCAAGTTGAAATCGCGGAAAAGCAGCGTGTGCTGGGCATTATTCCGAATTTCTATGTTGTTTACGATTCCAATCCTGAGCCGCTAACAACCAAACTCAAATTCAGACTTGCCTGGAGAATGTCCAGAGATCCTGTCACCGTCACTGGCGTGGCATTCGTTGCTGCGCTCAAACAGGCGGGCGATACGCCGAATTACGGACAGGGAGCGAGCGGCTTCGGCAAGCGCTTTGGCGCCATTGCCGGCGAGGGCGTCGCCGACATCATGATCGGCGGAGCGATCCTTCCGTCTCTGCTCCATCAGGATCCGCGGTATTTTTACCAGGGCACGGGCACAACAAAGTCTCGCGTTATTCACGCGGCCTCTACGCCGTTCATCTGCCGGGGAGACAACGGGCATTTGCAGCCAAACTACTCAAGCATGGGTGGCGTTCTCGCGGCTGCGGCAATTACCAACGCGTATTATCCCAGTGCGGATCGTGGGATGGGCAAGACCTTCACCAGCTTCGGGGTAGGAGTCGCCGAGCGCATGGTTGCCGGCTTGGCACAGGAATTCCTCCTCCGCAGACTGACCCCAAGAGTAAAGGAGTCGAAGTAGGCCAGGCAGCCTGTAACAACTCGCCGGAGTACGTGAAGTGTGGGCGGCGAAAATGGCAGTATCAATCACGTAAGCGGAAACTGGGTTAGAACTTCAGATTCTTTCGGCTATCGCGGGACAGCTGGTAGCCACTTTTCGTTCGTTCCACCAGAGAAAACGTCGACCGCTTCGACAATGGTTGCGGCTGCAGTCGATGTGCCACGAGCCGTGTTAAGGCACAAATCGTACATGCAGATGTCGTCCCAAATGTAGCCGTAGTGGCGATGTACATATGTTGCGCGCTGCCGATCGATATCCGCCATCACATCTCTGAGATCGGGGCGGTCTGGGAAACGTCTCTTCAACCTTTCCGTGCGACAATCGACTGGCGCGTACACGAAAACGTGCAGAGCATCACGATGACCGCGGAGAATACATTGGGAGCCACGCCCTACAATAACGCAATCGCCCATATCGGCAGCGGCCCGTACGACGTGCTCTGTAAGAGCACGCATCGAGTTCGCATCTATGACTTCCAGTTGGCGAGAGCGGTGACAACCTGCGGATGATGGTAGCCGGATTCCGTCCGCCAATTGTTCCAGCCAGGAATCGCACAGCTCCTTGTTTTCGTTCCGGATGTTGGCTCGCGCGCGAGCAATGGCTGCTACTTTGTTGATGAGTGACGCGTCCAGGAATTTCCACCCAAGGTTCTGGGCTGTGAGTCGCCCGACCTCCGACCCGCCACTGCCGTATTCCCGAGCAATTGTGACAACTCGGATCACAAACGGCCTCTCTTTACGCTGTGTCATTTACTGGACGTGCGAGAATCAGAAACTATTCGAAGCTGCGAGCACCACCTCGGAAACCACGTTTCGCCTGCTGCCAAAGCCACTTGATGACTCGCGCGTCGTTGTAGCAGTAGGCCAGATTATGATTGAGGGTTGAAAAGCATTGCTGTTGGCAGCTTTTCTTGACCTCACGCAAGTGATCGTAATCTATGCGGAGTTCGTTGATGGTTCCCCAGTCACATGTGGCCGGATACAACGGGAAGCACGGGGCAAGCGTGCCGTCGGTACGAATCACAATGTTGTTCTGGCCGGCGCGGCAGTTCCAGTCCGCGAAGCGCATGTTCCCGTCATCATCTTGAGTGATTCCATGATTGGCATTGATCTTCTCGGAGAGTTCATCTCCCGTGCCGGTGCCATCGCCGTTCCAACCCACTTCGCGCAAATCAAGACCGGACGACATCCGCATGAACGCTGTCATTTCAAGTAGTCTTGGAACCGAGTTCACCATCTGATATCCATCGCGATTCTTCTTCACCAGCCAGTCCACGAGGAAGTCAACGGCCGGCCAGTCCTCCGGACGGATGTAGGTCGGATTGTTTTCCATGTGCTTGAAATGGTCGGACTGGTCCAGCATGGGACTCTCATTAATGTGATAGTCCGTCGCGATACGATGCTGGTGCGCCCACTCGGTCAGCAGCACCACGTCGTTGTGATTGTTTCGGCAGATATTGATGTTGAAGAACACCATGTACCCGTGCACGTATTGCTTCTTCAACAAGTGCTCGATTTTCTTTTCTATTGGCACGAAAGCCTTTGGCAGGCTCTCTCGTTCCTCCCATGAATCGATCGCGACATTGAAGATCGCCGCGCCCGCGTCGCCGAGTCGGTCCGCCAGGTCAGGGCTAAGCAAACGTCCATTGGTTGCGATGTAAACCCACATCCCTTTTTTGGCGGCATAATAGACAACCTTGTGTATGAATTTCGGCCGCAGCAGAGGTTCACCGCCCATCAGAGCCAGCACCCGTCCGCCGTGATCGTAGAGCCAGTCAATGGATCTGCGGGCGACATCCTCTGTCATGCCTTTCACGGTGTTGTCGAACGAAGGGCAATACCAGCAGTCCAGATTGCACTTGTACTCAGTAAACAGATATGCAGTGATGGGATGGAACTCTCCAGGCAACACGCGTGACCGCAGATACGGAACCAGCCAGCCGCGCGCGGCTCGCATCATCTGGCCGGCGGTCCACTCGCGTTTCGCCGGAGGGATTGCGGGGCCAGGATCGGCCAACTTGTCGGGAAACTGCGGAAATACAGGGTTCGGGAGCGTACAGCCCTTATCTGTTGAAATCTCAAAAGGCTTGCGGTTTGGGCTCATCAGCAAATCGTTTGTTGCGAGATCGATTCGGGCCTTCGTAGCAGTTTCCATGTGCCTTTGTTCCTCGTTCGAGTCGAAGATTTTTAAATCCATGGGCCGGGGAGCAAGGTGCGGTTCTCGCTCCCCTTCTGAAGACGTTCGCCCATGGCCAGGACCACATGCCTTCCACTTCACTTTGGCGTCGGTCCCAGCGTGTCAATTACAGCGCTTCTCAGATAACAACGACTGGGATCTCCAGGCTCTCACACAAGAAGCGCCCGTAGGTCCCACTGCCGCGAAACTCGGCGCCCAGCGTTGAGAGCCAAAGCAAAACATACTCGCCGTCGTGATCTACGAAAATGAGATCAGTAATTTCCACTTCCAGCGTTGCGTCTATCGGACGCAGCTGCAGCACTCTTTGCCGCAATTCCTCCACCCATGGGCCTACCAGTCGACCCTCCAGTTTGAGCCGGATCTTGGAGCCATTTTCCAGACAAGTGATTCGCAGCATACCTTGGTGAAGGCACGCTACTCACCACGACGGCGCAGAAATAAGTTGCGGAGGTTCAACAACATGGCGAGCGGCAACATTATGCGTTCTTTATGACTTGCCCTAGTGAGGGCGCGTGCCGAAATCAGGGCAGGAATTCGACCCCAGTACGAACTTAGTTTTCAGGTATGCGCGCATGACTATAGGTGTCGGACAGCAATACTGATCGTATCGGTGATCAGGAGCATACAGATCGCGCCGATTGTCACAAGTACGGCCACGGGCCACGCACCGACATCCTCTGCGTGATTTACCAGGGTGAGAGAAACAAAGACGGTCAATAGATTCACAATCAATAAAACCACCCAGAATTTGTCGGAGCCATTTTTCCGTTTCATGCGACATCACCTTCCCG
>CAZBCQ010000100.1:0-4837 GCA_964490255.1 uncultured Terriglobales bacterium
GCCAAAGTGATGCCACAGGTAACTGATCGCCATCCGCCACGGCTCGCGGATTGCCGATTCGCCACCGGCCATGCGGACGTACTCAAAATGAGCGGCGCGTTCAAATCCACCGTACTCGGCGACGAGCACTTCCCCGCCCCAGATGTGGCCATCGGTTCCATAGCCGGTACCGTCCAGAGCGAATCCGATTACCCGGCCATCGAGTTTGTTTTCCGCCATGCAACTGGCGATGTGTGCATGATGGTGCTGCACGCCGACGAGTCGGATTCCCGTCTGCTTCTTTGCCCATTGCGTCGAGAAATAGCCCGGGTGCAAATCGTAAGCGATCGCCTTCGGTTCGATCTCCAGAATTTGCCCGAGATGATTGACCGTCTCGCCGAAGAAACCATAGCTCTCCATGTTTTCCAGGTCGCCCACGTGCTGGCTGAGAAACGCCGTATTTCCCCGCGTGTAGCAGATCGTGTTCTTCAGTTCGCCGCCGACGGCGAGAATCGGCGGCAACTCGCTCTCGACGAACACCGGCATCGGGACAAATCCGCGCGAACGGCGTAGTTGACGAGGACGCCCATCGACAACGCGCACCACCGAATCGTCACTGCGGATCAGGATCTCGCGATTGTGCAAAAGAAAGCAGTCGGCAATACCGGCCAGGCGCCGAATCGCTTCCTCGTTATCAATGCAGATCGGCTCTTCGCTGAGATTGGCGCTGGTCATCACTAGGGCTGTGAAGTTGCCGTCCGCAAAGAGCAGGTGGTGCACCGGCGTGTACGGAAGAAATATGCCGAGGTCGCGATTGCCTGGAGCCACCGATTCTTCAATGGCAGAATCTGCTCGCTTCGGCGCAAGGACGATCGGCCGCTGCGGGCTGAGCAGCAAGCGTCGCGCAGCGTCGTCAATAAAGCAAACGCGTTCTGCGATTTCGATGTCGGGCACCATCACAGCGAATGGCTTCTCGACGCGGTGCTTGCGAGCACGCAGAAGCGCGACCGCTTCAGAGTTGGTCGCGTCCACTGCGAGATGAAATCCGCCGAGACCTTTGATCGCGGCGATCTGACCATTTCTGAGCCGGAGCACAATATCCGAGATAGGGCGGTCCGAAGCTGGTGCACTCTCACTGCCAAACTCCAGCTGTGGTCCGCACTTCCAGCACGCGTTTGGCTGCGCGTGAAAGCGACGATTGGCGGGATCGTGATATTCGCGTTCGCACTCGGGACACATCGGGAATACCGACATGGTCGTAAGCGGACGATCGTAGGGAATATCGCGAACGATGGTGAAGCGCGGACCGCAGTTGGTGCAGTTGATGAACGGATAGCCGTAGCGCCTATCATTCGGATCGAGCAACTCGTGCAGACAATCGTCGCAGGTTGCAATATCAGGTGAAATCAAAACGCGCTGCTCGGTGCCGCCATGACTTTCGAGAATACGGAACCCGTTCGGTTGCGGATCCAGCGGCAAATCAGCTGAAGTCAAGCTGACGATACGAGACATCGACGGCGCTTCAGGACGAATGCGACTGGCAAAAACGTCGACCAGCGGCATCGGTCCCTGGACTTCGATCTTCACGCCGCTGGAATCGTTTAGAACATAGCCGGAAAGTCGGCATTCGGTGGCAAGCCGGTAGATAAAAGGACGGAACCCAACTCCCTGCACGACGCCGGTGATCTGAAATTTGCGGCGGACGGACGCGCCCCAGCTCTCCGCGTTTTCTTCTTGCGTTGGCACAACGATTTGGCTCAGTGGCTAGTTTACTAGGACAGCTCCGCGACGCTTCAGCATCGTTTCCTTGCGCTTGCGCAGCCAGTTCATCCACTGATCCAGGCCGGCGTCCTTGGTGGCCGCAACCTCTACGATCTCGACCCCTGGGTGAACTCGCAGACAGTTCTCGCGCGCCTTTGCCAGATCGAAAGGAACATACGGCAGCAGATCGAGCTTGGTGATGACCACGAGCTCGGACTTAAAGAAGATAGATGGATACTTCAGCGGCTTGTCCTCGCCCTCGGTCACGCTGAGCAGAACCACTTTGGCGGCTTCCCCCAGGTCATAGCTCGACGGGCATACTAAGTTGCCGACGTTCTCTATGAGAAGGATGTCGATGTCCTCCAGCGGCCAATCTTCCAGGTGTTTCTGGATCATGCGCGCGTCCAGATGGCACGTGCCTCCTGTGGTAATTTGTTTCACCGGAAATCCGCTGCGCTTCAGACGATTCGCATCGTTCTCGGTCTGAATGTCTCCGGTAAGCACGGCGACGCGAGTGTCGCGGGGAAGCCGATCCAATGTCTTCTCCAACAGAGTGGTCTTGCCCGAGCCCGGCGAACTGATCAAGTTCAGGCAAAAGACTCCATGTTCGCGAAAGCGTTCGCGAAGTTCGTTCGCCAGAATCTGGTTTTCGTTCAGGACCTTCTTTTCTACCGGCACTCGGGTACTCATCACTCCTCCACTTCCATGAAAGCGATATCCAATTCGTCGCCACTGACACACGTGGTTGCCATGTTCTTGCAACTGGGGCAATCGGTTTCGTAATCGTGCACTTCGAATTCCTGGCCACACTGGCCGCAGCGATGCCTTCGCGGGCAGAACTCCACTTCCAACGCGGTCGCCTTGAAATCTGTATCCATGGTAATTGCTTGCCAGCTGAAATTCAGCGCGTCCACGTCGATTCCGGATAGCTCTCCGATGCGCAGGCCGACTTTCGAGAACCGTGCCTCCGGCCGGCGCACTGCCTGCGCTTCAACCGCGTCGAGGATGGACACTGCAATTGAGAGCTCGTGCATCGCGCCTCAGCAGATTCTCGGCAGTTGGTCGCCGGGGAGCATGTCCACTATCCGCGTAGTTCCAAATACCGTGCGTATCACCACCGTGCCCGGATGCGATTCCGTTACCGTCCCGATGATGCGAGCCGCCGGGCCATAAAGATGTTGATGCATGGCTGCAAGAACTGATTCTGCCGCGCACGGGTCTACAATCGCTACCAACTTGCCTTCGTTCGCGACGTACATCGGATCCAGCCCAAGCAACTCACACGCCCCGCGAACTTCCTCGCGCACGGCAATACAGCTTTCCTCCAATGTGATGCCGACTCTGGACTTCGCGGCTATTTCGTTAGTTGTGCTGGAAAGGCCGCCCCGTGTCGGATCGCGCATGCATCGAATCGCACCCAGTGGAGCCGCATCCAGCATCGCCCGAACTAGCGTATGCAGGGGCGCCGAATCACTTTGAATTGTCGTCTCAAATTCCAGGCCCTCGCGCTGCGCGAGGATGGCAATCCCGTGGTCGCCAATGGCGCCGCTGAGAATGACGCGATCGCCTGGAACCGCCTGATCGGCCGACAGAGTCAGACCACGCTGCACTGTCCCGATGCCGGTGGTGTTGATGAACAATCCGTCGCCGTGACCCTTGTCGACTACCTTGGTATCTCCGGTGACGATGAGCACTCCGGAGTCACTAGCCGCACGTTGCAACGACTGCACCACCCGGCGAAGTGTCTCGATCTCCAATCCCTCTTCGAGAATGAAAGCAGCGCTCATGTAGAGCGGCTGCGCACCGCCCATGGCGAGGTCGTTGATAGTCCCGTGCACCGCCAATGAGCCGATGTCTCCACCAGGAAAGAATAACGGCTTCACCACGAAGGAATCGGTGGTGATCGCCAGCTGCTTTCCGGGGAAATCGACGATGGCCTGGTCGTTCAGCTGATTCAGAGCAGAGTTATTGAAAGCCGGAAGGAAAATTTGTTCTATCAATTCGGCCGATAGCTTGCCGCCGCTTCCATGGCCGAGAACGATTCGGTCGTGAGCGCCCATCGGAGTGGGGCATGTGAGAAGCCCATCGAATTCTGGCCGTTTCGCCATTGCAGCTAGCCCTTTGCCCCTACCTCAACTCCATACCGCCTGTATCGATAGTACGCCGCGCACGCTCCTTCAGAGGAAACCATAGGCGCCCCCAGCGGCGACTCCGGCTTGCATTGGCTTCCGAATGCCGGACACTCCATTGGCTTTCTGATCCCCATCAGCACATCGGCAGCAACACATTCAGACGGCTCTTCGGCACCGGAGCCCTCTAATCCGAACACGCTCTCTGCATCGAACTGCGCGAACTGCTCACGAATGCGCATTCCGCTCTGCGCAATGGGTCCGATGCCACGCCAACGCCGATCGCAAGTTTCGAATACCTGCTCTACTGCACGCTGCGCGGCCAGATTTCCGGAGCGCGACACCGACCGCGCATATTGATTCGTTACTTCTGCGCGGCCCTCTTCTAGTTGGATCACCAATTCACGGATCGCTTCAAGCAGGTCCGTAGGCTCGAATCCTCCCACAACAATGGGGACACAATAACGCGCAGAAAGCTCTTCGTACTGCCGAAATCCCACTACGGTGCAGACATGGCCGGGCGCAATGAACCCTTGCACGCGATTCTTGGGCGATTCGAGCAAGGTTTCGATCGCCGGCGGCACCAGCACATGCGAAGCAAGCAGATAGAAATTAGTGACTCCGAGCCGCTGCGCTTGCAGTACGGCCATAGCGTGCGCAGGAGCGGTAGTCTCGAATCCTACGCCGAAGAAGACGACGCTGCGCGCAGGATTTACCTGCGCAATCTTCACGGCCTCTGCTGGTGAATAGACGACACGAATGTCGCCGCCTGCTGCCTTTACGTGGAAGAGATCCGTTTCTGACCCGGGCACGCGCAGCATGTCTCCATACGATACAAAAATCACGTCCGGGCGGGAGGCCAGAGCAATAGCTTTGTCGACGATTTCAAGAGGAGTGACGCAAACCGGGCAGCCCGGACCGTGCACCAGCTCAATCTGCTTGGGAAGCAGTTCATCGAATCCATAACG
>CAZBCQ010000100.1:4937-15320 GCA_964490255.1 uncultured Terriglobales bacterium
TTCTCATCAATCCGGCTGATGGCAAATCCGACATGTACAAGCACGTAGTCGCCGAGCTGGGCTTCGGGCACGAGTTCGAGCGAGGCGACCCGTGTGATCCCGCCAAACTGAACGCGCGCCTGGCGAAGCCCCGCACCTTCATCGATGGTGAGAATTTTGCCCGGAACGGCAAGGCACATGCCCGCACCTCCCTGGTGTCCTGGCTTTGAATCTAGCGGGGGGGATCACGGAATTCTGTGACGCGTAAACATGGCGGGCGCAAACAAGAAAGGTGCAGGTTTCCCTGCACCTTGGCGATCAAAGAGCCTAACTTACATCTGAGGCGGAGTGGTGGTGCTGCTGCCGGTACCGGAACTGGTGCCCGTGTTTCCGGACGTGCTGCCCGTGCTACCAGTGTTGCTGCTTGTGGATCCGGTTTGACCGGAACTGGAGCTCGAGCTGCTGCTGCTCTTGTGCTTCTTGTGTTTCTTACCGGAGGTCTGGCTCTGATCCGTGCTGCTCTGGCCACTCTGGTCAGAGGTGCTTCCGGACTGAGGGCTGGACATGGTTGACGAGCTTCCGGACTGTGTTCCACCGGCACCCGACTGATCAGATGTGCTGCTGCCAGATGCCTGCGCAAAGCAGAATCCCGACAAAGCACTCGCGATTACTAACGCAAAAACTTTCTTCATGCTCAATTCTCCTCGTATTCTCCCGAAGTGGCTATTGAACGGGATTGGATGCACACCATAATGGCGGAGATAGCTGCAGCAGCTAGGACATCGGGGAGCCTGAGGTAGTACTAAGTACCAGGACTACATGGTGGAAGCGCTTACGGCAGACTTCATTTCCTGGACATCAATGTTGTAGCGCTTGAGCTTACGATATAAAGTGGCACGGCTAATCCCAAGAAGCCGTCCTGCCAGTATCTTGTCCCCTTTGGCTTGTTCGAACACGCGTCGTATCGTTTCGCGTTCCAGATCTTCCAGATTGTTAGACGAGGGGACCGTTTCCGATCGGGTCCCAGTTTCCGGCGAAATGGTGCGGATGGAAGGTGGTAAGTCCTGCACGTCTATGGACCTGCGATTCCCCAGCGCGATTGCCCTTTCAATGCAGTTTTCCAACTCGCGCACGTTGCCGGGCCAGTCGTACTGCAGCAGTGAATTCATGGCGGCGGTCGTCAATGTGATCTTCGCATCGGGCGAGTAACGAGCGAGAAAAGCTTGTATCAGAGCGGGGATGTCGGAACGGCGCTCGCGCAAGGGCGGCAAAGCGATGGTCACAACATTCAACCGGAAGTAGAGGTCTTTGCGAAAAGTGCCAGCGCGATAAGCAGATTCTAGGTCTCGATTCGTGGCCGCGACAACCCTCACATCGATTTTGTGGCGTTGGTTGCTGCCGACCGGACGAATCTCTTTTTCCTGCAACACCCGCAGCAACTTCGCTTGCATCTCCAAAGGCAGTTCGCCAATTTCGTCGAGAAATATCGTTCCACCGTTGGCGGCCACAAAAAGACCTTCTTTCGATTTGATCGCGCCGGTGAACGCGCCTCTCTCATATCCGAACAATTCGCTTTCAATCAGGGTTGGCACGAGAGATCCGCAATCCACCGCAACGAATGGCCGCTTTCGCAGCGATCCGCGAAAATGGATCGCACGCGCAACCAATTCTTTTCCTGTGCCGCTTTCGCCGACAATCAATACGGGCGTCCGCGTATCCTTCAGCCGCGAGATCATGCGCAGCACGTCTTGAATCTTGGCCGACGTGCCATCGATCACGTTTAACTCCATTTCGTTGCTGACCACCTGCCGCAGGTATTCGTTTTCCTCGACCAGTCGGACTTTGTCTTTCATCCGCTGCAAAAGGAGTTTCAGTTGTCCAGCGCCGAATGGCTTGGTGATGTAATCGTAGGCGCCCAATTTCATGGCCTCGACTGCCGATTCGATGGACCCGTGTCCGGTGATGATCGCAAACTCACTTCGCGGCAACAGCGTTTTTGCCTGGCGCAGCAATTCATCACCCGACATATTGGGCAGACGGCGATCGACTAGCACCAGATCCGGGGACTCGGTCTCCAGCATCGCCAGCGCCGCCTCTGCGCTCTCCGCTTCCGAGCACTCGAACCCCAGTGAGGATCCGATAGTCATGCAGAGCTTACGAATGCTCTGCTCGTCGTCGACGATCAAAAATCGAACTCGAAAGTCATCACTCATTGCGGGGTACCCAGCACTTTTCGCACGACGTCCAGCAACTGCGAAATACGAAACGGCTTCTCGACGCACGGTGCGCCAGTTCGCCGCAGCGTCGCAGCCGTTTCCTCGTTCACAATGTCGCCGGTGATGAAGATCAGCCGCGATAGCAGTTCCGGCCGGTGCACCGCTACCCAGTCATGCACGTCCGAGCCGTCGATACCTCCGGGAGTGCGCATGTCGGACACGATGCCAATAAACTTTCCTGCCTGCAGCAACTTCAGCGCATCCGCGCCGCTATTCGCGGGAGTAACCGGGTACCCGGTCCGCTCCAGGGCCGTCTTCACGAAAGAAAGCACCGAAGGCTCGTCTTCGATCACAAGGATCGGCAGGCGTGAACTCCCGGCCGCGCCTGTCATTTAACGGCTCCTAATGCGGGGGCTGGAACTCGTTCCGGCGCCAGCGGCAGCCGCACCGTGAACACCGCTCCCTGGCCATCCGGATTGTTATGGCACAGAATCTCGCCCGCATGTTCGCGTACGATGCCGTAGCAGATGCTTAGCCCCAGGCCAGTTCCCTTGCCCACTTCCTTGGTGGTAAAGAACGGATCGAAAATACGTTCTGGGTACGTGATGCCCGGGCCGCTGTCGCTGAAAGTAATTTCCGCAAATCCATTCACTCGCGAAGTTGTGATCTCGATTTGTCCGGAGCCGCCCGTGTCATTCACGGCGTCATACGCGTTATTAAGGATGTTCAGGAACACCTGCTGAATTTGATGGCCGTCTCCGATGATCTCCGGCAAATCTGGCTGAAACTTCTCCACGATCTGCACGCCGTTGTTTGAAAAATCATAGGCACGAAGTGCCAGAGTCTGGCGCAGGATGACATTCACTCGCAGCGGCTTGCGCTGTGGTGGCATCTGCCGCGCAAAGCTGAGCAGGTTCTGCACAATCTGCTTTGTACGCTGCGCTTCTTCAAGAATCACGCGAAGGTCGGCTTTGGCGAACTCCGGCACATCCGGGTGGTCGTTCAGCAAATCCGCAAATCCCAGAATCGCCGTCAACGGATTGTTAACCTCGTGCGCCACGCCCGATACAAGCTGTCCGACGGCAGCCATTTTCTCCGTGTGCATCAGCTTGGCTTGCAACATGGCCGCGTCAGTGATGTCGGTCATCACCACGACGATGCTGGTAACGTTCCCGTTCTCATCGCGCATCGGACTCATGTTCACCGCGAACTGTGCTGCACGGCCTCTTCCAAGCAAGATGGGAACTTCGAGATTATCGACCTGATGTCCGTGTGTCGTGCTGTCGAGCGCCTCAACGAACACTTCTCTTTTTTGTGGGGGAACAAGCTCCGCCAGACGCGATCCCAACAGCTGCTCCTGCTTATATCCGCCCGCCTCGAAGCACCGGCGGTTGGCATAGCTGATCAGACCCGCGGTGTCCGCGACCAGGATCATGCTTTGGGTCGCATTCAGAATCTTGCTGTTGAAGTCGCGCTGCCGCTGCAATTCCGACTGGAAAACCTTCTGCTCAGTCACGTCAAGGATCAGGCCGCGATACTGCATCGTCTTGCCATGCGAATCGCGGACGGCAAAGCCATTCTGCAGCGTGTGGATCAACGATCCATCTTTGCGGCGCAGTGTCTCTTCGAAATTCCGAAGAGTCCCATTCTTCTCGATCTCACGCCGGAATTGGTCGCGTTGCGGCGGAGAAAGATAAAGCTGGGTCGCAATGTCGACGTGCAGCAACTCCTCGCGGCTCTCATAGCCGAGCATTCGAACCAGCGCATCATTGACTTCGATGAACCGGCCTTCCGGCGTGGAAAAGAATAAGCCTTCCTGGATCGTGTCGAACAGTTCACGATAACGCCGCTCGGCCTCGCGGCGATCGGTGATGTCCTTCAAGACGTGGATTGTCTGAAAGCCTTCATTTAAGGAACCATGGATGCGCGATGTAGAAACAAGGTAGGTGCGTTCGAGAACCGGATGGATATATTCATCGGCGCCGTCGAGCCCCACGCGGCAGAATGGGCAAGGCAAGGAGCTGCTGTCGGCGGCCATCGCCACCAGCGCGCGCATGCTGATACCGATCAGTTCAGCCGGACGAACGCCGATGAAATCCGCCAGGCTACGATTCACCCGCAATACATTGTTGCTTTCGTCATGAACGACGATGAAATCGGTGATGGAATCAAAGATCTCCACCCAATGTCGATTCGCCTGGTCCATTCGCGTGAACAGCCGCGAATTCTCCAAGGCCACTGAGGCATGTGCCGAGAGGGCATTGATCAGGTTCTTGTCGACCTCTGATAGCTTGCTGGGCCGGTCCACCAGGCAAAGCATTCCGATTAACTCACCGTCGCTGCCGCGCAAACGTGCGAGCGTTAGTTCGCGCCAACCGAGCGCTGTCGCCAGTCCCGCGCCGATCAGAGCATCAGCCGCACCTGACGTAATGGCGTCCGTCGACTGCGGCGCAAGGTCCGTAAGCGCTATATTCAGGCGGCGTAGCAAGCCACGATCCACGCTGCCCATTTCATCGTGCACCACCACCACTTCAACCGAAGAGCGCTGCGCCAGAGCCAGCAGAGAAACGCGTGCTCCCAGCATTTCGGCTGCACGCTTCGTGAAGCTTCGAACAAACTCGGGTAATCGGAGCGACGAATTCAGCTCCAGCGCCAGATTCATCAGGTCTTCGGAACGCTTGCGATGTTGTTCGGAGGCGTACAGATTATGCGCAGCCTCGAGCACTACCGACACTTCTGCGGCGAGAGCCTTGGATCGCCGTATATCTTCGTTCGTAATCGCGGACCCATCGCGGCGATCCAATACCGCCAGCAGCCCAATGGGATGACGGCCGGCGTCCAGCAAAGGGACAGACAAAAACTGCTTCATCTTCAACTGCGCGGCGGTGTGCGCGTCGAGGTCGGGAAGAGTTCCGATCTCTTCGCTGACAATCGGCTCCGCGCTCGCCAGCAGTCGTTTGGAAAACGGTTCGGGTAGATGCAAATCCAGCGGACGCGCGGTGCCCCTTTCGGCCATCCAGCGAATGGCGCAATGGTTGCCCTCTACTAGTCCGATACAGGCGCGACTGAATGACAGAAACTCCGCAGCCCGCACTACGAACTTTTTGAAGAAGTCGTCCATGTTGCCGGCAACACTTAGCTCCGACGTAATCTCCAGCAGTTGTTGCAGTTCGCGCGCACGCTCGGTGGCGGTTGCATACAATTCTGCGTTGGCAATCGCCAGTCCTGCGAAACCCGCGATGGTGGAGGTCAGGCTCCTCTCCCTCTCACCAAACGAACCGGCAACCGGCGCGTGCACCAAAAGCACGCCCTTCTGCTGGCGCACACGCATAGGGACAACAAGCAATTCCCCAGATGGAAATATGAAGTCCGAAGGAATTGCCAGGCTGGCAATTGGGACCAGGCTGCTGCTTCCAGCAGCAATTGCCTGTTCCGCGAGGTGTTCCAGAAGAGCTCCGCGCCCCGACTGGAAGCTCCGAACAATTCTGGAGTCGGCGTCCCTGCTGACCGACCGAACCGCACTGAGTTGGAAACCGCTACCCGACTTCTGCAGCAAGATGACGGTCTCGGCGGTCAGTAATTGGCCGACCCGTTCTGTGAAGCACTGCATAAGATCGTCGCCGCGGGCGATCGCCTCCGACAACTCCTGCAAAAGCCTTTGTAGTGATTGTTCGAGGGACACGGGCTTGGACAATTCGGGTTTGTGGCCGACACTCATGGCGCGAACGTCCCGCACTACGACTAAGGGGCGGAAATCGCAAAGTACTCTGCAATCTCATTTTGAGTCAAGGTAATTACCCCAAGGGTCGCCCAAGGGGTAACGCGAGACTGAATCTCAGCTTGAGATGAAATGTCAAAAGACGACGGCGGAGTGAGACAAAACAGCAAAATTGCCACCTTCCTTGCCGCGCGTTGACATCGCCCTCACTGCATATAAGTCATGCGAAACCTGCAACTTAGCTCGGATTAAGCCGGCAATCACCGACTCTCCTACAGGCTGGCAGTCGCTTTGCACCAGAAGGGTTGGCTCTCTTCGTGTGAGCTTAGGAGGAGCTGTGCTTTTAATGTCGTTCCGACGGCTTCTTGTCTTCGCGCTGATGACGACGGTAGTCGGCTTAGCGGTGGTGCCGAACCGCGCATGGGCGGAAGAAGACCGGAAGGTCAGGTCCAAAATCGATCCAGTTTACCCCGACCTGGCGAAACGTATGAATGTGACCGGTACGGTGAAAGTGATGGTAGTGATTGCCAACAATGGCTCCGTCAAAAGTGCGAAGCCGCTTGGTGGACATCCGCTACTGATCGAATCGGCGGTCGAAGCAGTGAAGAAGTGGAAGTACGAACCAGCAGCAGAAGAGACTACGACGACGGTGCAATTCACGTTTACCGGCGCACAGTAAGACCCGTGGCAAGCCATCCGGATTCGCGCGAACCGGCGCGTAAAGGTCTGGCGGAGGCGAAAGACAATGACGATTAGCAAACGGCTCTACATCAATTTTGGAATCATCCTGGCGGGTCTTGTGGTTCTCTGCCTGGTGAATATTCTCGCGGTTGAGCGGGAGCATGCCGCGCGCAACTCAATGGCAAATGCGTGGGAACTGGCGCAGGGGCAGGAGAACATTCGTAACCAGGTTATGCAGAACCGCCAGTATCTCAGCAACTACCTGCTGAGTGGCGACTCGCGTGAAGTCTCCAGCATGAACGACGGCGTAAAGAAACTGCAAGAGATGATCCGTGAAACCACGGCGAAGGCTAGCACCGAGCAGCAACGTTCGGTGCTTGCGAAGCTGACCGACAGCGAGGCGCAGTGGGAGAACGGTTTTGCTCGTCCCTTGCTGGAAAAGCGCAAGCAAGTGGATAGCGGCAATGCGACCGTAGCCGACTTGCAGATCCAGTACTTGCAACTGGACCCCGCCTCCTTCACACGGAATTCAGCCCAGCTGATCGATCAGGCCGAAGATCTCAACACCAAGGCGCTTGAGGCTGAACGATCCAGCGATAATTTCGCCGGAATCGTCACGCTTACGATCGCGATTGTCGGAACGTTTGCCGCCATTGGTCTCGGCGGTTTCGTCGCCTTCAAGACTGCGAAGTCAATTACTCAGCCTCTCGAACACCTGATTGGTGTAGCTCGAGAGATCGGCGACTCCGGCGATCTGGAGCATCAGATCGATCTTCAGCGGCAGGACGAAATTGGCCAGCTCGGACGCAGTTTCGCCAACATGGTCGCCTACCTGCGCGAAATGGCCTCAGTTTCTGAGGCGATTGCCCGCGGCGATTTAACGGTTCAGGTGCGGCCCCGCTCCGGACGCGACACCCTGGCGCTTGCCTTCATGCGCATGGTGGAAGGTCTGCGAGTTCTGGTTAGCAATACGCGCGACAGCGCTTCTCAGGTTTCCGGTGGCGCGAGCCAGGTCGCATCGGCATCGGAAGAGTCCGCCAAGCTCAGCGTGCAAGCTTCGTCATCTATCGATGAAGTCACCAGCACCATGCACGAGATGAGCGTCAACGTGCAGAACATGGTGAAGAACACGCAGATGCAGGCGTCCAGCGTCAGCGAGACGTCTTCTTCGATCGACCAGATGGTTGCCTCGATTCAGCGCGTTGCTGATACGGCAAAAGTTCTGCTCGATATTTCGCAACGTTCTCGTGAGGAAGTACAGAGCGGTATCGGCACCATGCAGAAGACCACCGATGGCCTGAACCGGATCAACAACTCCATCCAGTCCTCGGCGGAAATCATCGATGTGCTCGGCCACCGCGCCGACGATATCGGCAAGATTATCGAGGTGATCGACGATCTAGCCGAGCAGACCAACCTGCTCGCACTGAATGCCGCCATCGAGGCGGCCCGCGCCGGTGAACACGGCCTCGGCTTCGCCGTAGTCGCTGACGAAGTTCGCAAACTGGCGGAAAAATCAGCTCAGTCGACGAAAGAAATTTCCGAACTGATTCAGAGCATGCAGAAGGAAGCTCGCCGCGCAGTCGAGAACATGGACAAGAGCACCAACATTGTCAACGAAGGTCTCTCGCTCGGCACCGACCTGAACAACGCTCTGAAGAAGATCTCCAACGTAGTCACGGAAGTGTTTAAGTTCGCGCAGGAAATCGGAGCGGCTACGAATGAGCAGTCGCATGGTTCTTCACAGATCGCGAAGGCAACCACGCGGCTGAACGAAATCACGCACGAAATCAACTCCGCTGTGGAAGAGCAGGCTTCGGGCGCACAAGCGGTGGTGATGGCTATGGAGCGCATGCGCGAATTGGTGCAGCAATTCACGTCTGGATCGACCGAACTGGCAGCCTCGGCGGAACAGATGACCAAGATGTCGCGGATGCTGATGGAGAGCATGGATCGCTTTGCGCTGGAGTCACAAAGCCAGCCCCGCCGAGGAAACGCATTCGACTACTCCCCGGGCGCGGGTAACGGAGACGGATACGGCAACGGAAATGGCGCCAGCAAGGACCAATCCGCGGCGTATGCACTGGCACGTGTCTAGAGGCGGCTCTCATGACTAAAGACCTCCATATCGTTGGCTTCAAGATCGGGAATGAGACGTACGGGGTTCCCATCTCGCTGGTACATGAAATCGTGCGCGTGCCCGACATCACGCAGGTTCCAGAGACACCTGATTTTGTCGAGGGTGTCATCAATCTGCGCGGCAAGATTATTTCTGTCGTCGATCTGCGCAAGCGGTTCGGCGAAGCAGAAATCAAGCCACACAAGAAAAATCGCGTAATCGTAGTCGAGAACACGGGCAGGCTGGTTGGATTGATCGTCGATGCAGCTTCGGAAGTCATGAAGCTACCTGTATCGCAGGTCGAGCCACCTCCAAACGTGTTTGCCGAAAACGAAATCACTTATGTGACCGGCGTAGGCAAACTGAACAACCGCCTGATCATTCTTGTCGATTTGCAGAAAGTGCTTACGCGCGGCGAGTTGCGCAAGATCGGCGAAGCTTTGGAAACGCAGGAAGTTGCGAACTGAAGTCGAGTGGTACTTTCCTGCCGACTTAAGGCAGGATTCGTGTCGGGCGTACAGGCACAAAAGAGCCGTCGCCGCATGAACTTAAAACGATTTTTTAGGATTGCGAGAAGGCATGGCGACATCGTCCGTCCAGCTCACTGAGCCAGAAATGAAACTGCTGCAAACCCTGGTGTACCAGGAATGCGGCATGTACTTCGACGAACGGCGGGCCCATTTTCTAACGGACCGGTTGCAACGCCGTTTGAAAGCTTGCCGGCTGGATTCTTTCTACAGCTATTACCGTCTGCTCACCAGCCGTGAAGGCCGCGCTGAGCTCGCGACATTGCTCGAAATTCTCACTGTCAACGAAACCAGCTTCTTCCGCAACAAGCCGCAGCTGGAGCTATTCCAGAAGACGATCCTCGAGGAAATGCTGCATAAAAAGCAGGATCGCCGCGACTGGACGCTGCGCGTCTGGAGCGCTGGTTGTTCCACCGGTCAGGAACCATACACGCTGGCAATGCAGATTTGCGATGCGCTCGCGTATTACTACTTGCGCAACCCGCTGCCATTTGACATGCCCACGCCCAAGCCGTTGATCCCTCCGCCGTGGCGCGTGGAGATCGTCGCCTCCGACATCAGCTACTCGGCGCTGCGCACCGCGCAGGAGGGCAGTTATACCGAGCCGCAGATGGAGCCGATCGACTACATGTACCGGCTGCGGTACTTCGACAAGATCGGCGAGACTTACAAGATTAAGAAGAATGTCCGTGAAATCGTACAGTTCGATTTTCACAACCTGAAGACCGAGTTCCTGCCGCAGCGCAACGACTTCATCTTCTGCCGCAATGTGATGATCTACTTCGACGAAGCCGAGCAGAAGCGGCTGATCGACAAGTTCTATCGCTGCTTGAATCCTGATGGTTATCTCTTTGTCGGACACGCCGAAAGCCTGTTTGGCCTGAGCGATCGCTTCAAGATGATCCACCTGAACAATGGCACGGCCTACCAGCGAATCGAGGTGGAGCTGTGAGCTTCTTCTCGGATGAACGCGCCGCGGAACTTCGTCAGCTCTTCTTTGAGAGCGCGCAGGAACTGCTGCAGGCGTTGAACGACCAGGGACTGCAACTCGAGCAGCACCCGGACGACGCCGAAATTGTGCGCGGAATCCGACGGACGGTTCACACCTTGAAGGGCGATTCCGCTGCTTGCGGTTATCGCGAA
>CAZBCQ010000101.1:0-15308 GCA_964490255.1 uncultured Terriglobales bacterium
CCAGCGAGACAACAGCTCCTTAATCATGAATGCCTCTACCAAGAATTAGCTCAAAGAAGACTAGAAGCCAAAGTACAGGTGTGAGGTTGCCACTTTAGGAAGCGCGTCGTGCTACGCTGAGTTGAGAAAACGAGTGACTGTGTAAGGAAGGGTGCAATCGAATGAGTGAGCCGCAGCGGCAGTACTTTAATCTGCCTAATCGTCGTGAAGACCTGCCTTTCAGCGACGGAGTTCTGGTTGGTGATACGCTCTATTTGTCCGGTCGGATCGGAATCGATCCGAAGACCGGATACGCGCCCGATGATATCGACCAGGAGATCAGCTACCTGCTCGACGGAATCAAGGCCGTGCTTGAGCATGCTGGAATGCGCATGGACGACCTTGTGTATGTGCAGATCTTCTGTCCTGATCTTTCGCTGTTCGAGCACTTTAATCAAAGATACAGAAGTTATTTCAGCGGAAATCTTCCAGCACGCGCGTTCATCGGCTCTGGTCCGCTGCTTCGCAATGGACGCTTCGAGATTATGGCTATGGCGCGGAACCGGTAAAGAGCCGTGGAGTGCCATTCGGCCATTGTGTCATTCAGGGTCCCACATCTGCCAAACCGGCAGATGTGGGGCACGCACGAATGTTTGCTGGTCGCTATTGACCGTGTTTTACTCCGGGTTCTCCCATACCGAAATTGAAAGCAGCGCTATTGCGAGCTCGCTCGGTCTTGCCGACAGGCCATACACTACGTCCAAAAGTGCCTTCCAGCATCAGCGCACTTGCGGTGTACCAGGCGAGAATAGCGGAGATGATGAAGCTCCAGCCACCCAGAACACTGATGGTGTCGTTGCCTGTGATCTGTCCGATGGCGAACAGGGTTGATCCGAGCGCGAGAAATGCCAAAACAGAGGTCAGCGCCTTACTTTCGGCCGTTGCAGCTGCCGTTCCAGCCCAGGTTATTGCTGCTAATCCAATGAACCAGAAGCCAAGCGCCGGAAACGCGCCCGTCGGTACAGCCAAACTGTGGGTTGCGAAAAGCAAATTGAGGATTCCGTAGGCGATCCAGAACGAACCCCACATTCCGTGCATTGCAGTTGCAAGTCCGTCGCGAGCTTTAAAGGACCACATGCCGGCCAGGAATTGGGCGAGGCCGCCAAAAGCCGCGGCGAACGGCGCCAAGTAGAGCGCGGTCGTAGACGATCCGTACCAATGTGCAATATTCGCAGCAACCATGAAGGTAGCTGCTGAGAATCCGTAAAGACCAAGAATCGAAGGCGCAGCGATCGGCTGCAAGAGGACTTCCGCCCGATTTTCCGGCGGAATCGTTGTGTTTGTCGTAACCGACCCCGCCGGCATTCTGATGACAGGGTTACCCAAAGTTCACCTCCTAATTGCGACGCATGAAGCTGGCGAGCTTCAAGCATCGTTATGCGATATTCAGTTTAGTTAGATTTGCCGCTCATTCAAAACGATGCAAGTTTCGTGACTGATGTTTTCGCGCCAGCTTGCTGCCGTGACAGAACACGATTGGAAATCCTTGGCGTGAGCCGTTACAGTGTTGCTCATGTTTGCCGACCGAACGCGGTGGAATCTTCAGGCCAATCGATTTTCCCTTGCGCTTGAGACACGACGAAAATCAGGAATGGAGATCTTTGACTTGACCGCGTCCAATCCGACGACGGTTGGATTGAAGTATAACGAGCGAGCTATTTTGTGCGCCTTGTCGAAACCAGAGGCGCTGATCTATGAGCCGGATCCGAGGGGGCTGAAGAGCGTCAGAGAGGCGATTGCCGCTTATTACAAAGACGCAGCAACGCCGGTTCAGATCGAGCCGGAGTCAGTGATCGTGACGGCCAGCACGAGCGAGGCGTACTCATACTTGTTTCGGCTGCTGTGTAATCCGGGAGAAGAAGTTCTGGTTGGGACTCCTGGCTATCCACTATTCGAGTACCTGGCCGAGATCCAGGACGTTCAGTTGGTGTCCTACGAACTCGTGTACGACCATGGATGGCAGATCGATTTTCACTCGTTGCGGCAGAAGCTGACTTCGCGTACGCGAGCAATCATGCTGGTCAATCCTAATAATCCGACTGGCTCCTATCTGTCGGAGAGCGAGCGAGCGGAATTGAACGCGATCGCTACGGAATACGAACTCGCGCTGGTAGTGGATGAGGTGTTTCTCGATTTTCCGATTGATGGGGCAGCTCACACAAGTTTTGCTGGGAATACAGAAGCTTTGACGTTCACCGTGAGCGGCCTTTCGAAGATTTGCGCGTTGCCGCAAATGAAGCTGGCCTGGCTGGCTGCGTCTGGTCCGGAAGAACTGAAGAGGGAATCACTGGCGCGGCTGGAGGTGATCGCAGATACATACCTGTCGCCGAACACGCCGGTTCAACACGCTGCCGCGGATTTTCTGAAGGACCGACGCACTATTCAGCAGGAGCTCATGGTGCGTATCCGGGGAAATCTGGCGGAGTTGGACCGTCAGTTCAATGGCCAGCATTTGTGCGAGCGGCTCCAAGTCCAGGGCGGCTGGTATGCGACCTTGCGGGTGCCCGCAACGCGATCCGACGAGCAACTCGCGGTTGAGTTGTTGGAACGGCAGTCGGTGGTGGTTCATCCGGGGATGTTTTTCGACTTCCATTCCGAAGGATATCTCGTCTTGAGCCTTATCACGCCACAAGGGATGTTCGCCGAAGGCCTGCGGCGAGTGCTGGCGTTTGTTCATTGACCGCTGCTCAGGGCTTTGCCAGCGGCCGAATCAGGACCTCGCTGACGAAAGACCGCGATTGCTGAGTCACAAGCATCTCGACCACATGGGCGATGTCTTCGCCCTGGAGCATCTTCGAGGTGTTCTTGCCCTCGTGCGGGCTCAGATCGGTGTTGGTCGATCCTGGGCAGATGACGGTCACGCGAACATTGTAGGCCCGCAGTTCTTCCGCCACCGAATAACTCAGGCCGTTGAGCGCCCACTTGGAAGCAGCGTAGGCCGCCCCTTTGGGCAAAGGGTTTTTGCCCGCAAGCGAAGAGATATTGATGATGTCGCCCCGGCGGGCGGCAATCATCATGGGGGCAAAGGCGCGGATGCAGTAGTAAACGCCTCTGAGGTTCGTGTTCAGGATGGCGTCCCACTGCTCGGGAGGAAGCTCATGCAGAGGCGCCGAGAAGCCGCCAATACCGGCGTTATTTACCAGAATCTGAAGTCCCCCGAATTCCCGCTGGACCTGGCGAGCCGCATTGGTGACGGAGTTCAGGTCTGTCACGTCGCAGTCCAACGGGTGGCATTTACCGCCGGCGGATTGAATGGCTTTGGCGGTTTGCTCGAGCAGGTTCTGATCGCGACCTGTGATTATGACGGTCGCGCCAAGTTGCGCCAACCGTTCAGCGATGGCTCGACCGATGCCGCGGCCACCTCCGGTTACAAGGGCAGTTCCATTCTGCAACTGGGGATTCGACATGAGATCCTCTCTGCCGAGCTTGGATTCACCGGAGCGCTTGTTGGACGGCTAAAATCGGCAACACTGCAGGATTGTGAGGCATCTTACAAGGTGCCTAACAGCGAGAATAGTGGTCCTTGTATTTACATCACTTGCCTTAGATGAACTCTGATTCATATAATCCAGCGTCCGACTATTCCGTATCACTTTTGTTGCGAGATCCGGCAGGCGGAAGATTTGTATCGAGGCTCGCATGGCGTGGGTGGGTGATTCTACCGCGCAGGCTTCATTTACCATTGTGCGTGCCATAGTGACTTGCGTCATGACCTTTCCCGGAAGTTAAGGAGCTACTGAATGAAGAAGTCGCTTGTGATGCTTGTGCTCATGTTTGCGACTACAGGACTTGTGCAGGCCGCGCCACAACAGCCGGCGGCCGGACAAGCAGGGTCTGCTGCACCAGCGCAGCAAGGGTCCGCTGCACCAGCGCAGCAGAAGAAAGAGATCAAGAACCCCGCCGAATATAACGCCTACATGGGCGCCATCCAACAAACGGATCCCACGGCCAAAGCGTCGGCACTGGAAGCCTTCCTTCAGACCTATCCAGAGTCAGTCATGAAGGAAGATGCGCTCGAACTGCTGATGCGTACCTACCAGCAGACGAATAATCTCCCGAAGACGGAAGATGCAGCGACTCGGTTATTACAGGCGAACCCCAACAATGTGACAGCTCTGGCGCTGCTGAGCTATTCCAAGCGCATGCAGGCGCTCTCCTCCCAGGGTGCGGCGGCGCAACAGAGTTTGCAACAGGCAGCTGACTACGGTCAGAAGGGAATCACTGCCCTGCAGACGTATCAGAAGCCTGAAGGGATGACGGACGACCAGTTCGCTCAGCTCAAGACGCAGTTGGCGGGAATCTTCAATGCATCCGTCGGTCTGAATGCACTGCAAACGAAGGATTATGCCAGTGCCCAGTCTCACCTGGCGGTAGCTGCTGCCGCGAATCCCACTGACTTCGCCACGACCTATCAGTTGGCGCTGTCTAACCTGGATGCGCCGCAACCAAATTACATCGATGGGTTGTGGTACATTGCGCGCGCTGCGAACCTGGCGCCCTCGCCGCAATACAAGCAACAAATCTCTGAATACGGCCGCCGCAAATACATCAAGTATCACGGTGGCGACGACGGCTGGACAGATATCCTCGCGCAGGCAGCTTCGCCGACGAAGCCGGCCAACTTCAACATTAAGCCGGCCCCCACTCCAGCGGAGCAGGCCGCTACGCTGGTGCAGTCGACGCCCGTGACGCAGATGAGCTTCGACCAGATCCAGATGGTTCTCACATCGGGCAATCAGGATGCAGCGACCAAAGTGTGGAACGATCTGAAGGATAAGCCGATCAAGATCGAAGGCAAGCTGATTTCGGGCACACCAACCAAGTTGATGATCGCCGGCAGCTATGACGATATCCAGGCAAGTAAAGCTGATATCGAACTGACGATGGCCAATCCGATTCCGACTCGGCAGGTTCCGAAGGATGGAGCGACTGTCGACTTCCAGGGCAATCCGACCACGTACGACCCCAATCCGTTCATGATTCATATGGATAAGGGCGTTCTGCTCAACTTGCCGACGGAAACGCCAAAGAGGACCGCCCCGACTCATCGCAAGCCGCAGTAAAGGCGGTGTAGTCGAGGTTTTCAAGGAAACATAAAGGCAGCCTTCGCAGGCTGCCTTTTTCTTATTCAGAGCAGATTAGAACGTGTGTGACGGTGGCGCTTAGCGCGCGGCTTTCTTCTCGAGGGCAAGTGCAGGGCGGGCGCTGCGAGGGGGGCGCTTGGCGTCGCGCAGTGCGCGCATGTCAATCTTCAGCTCGTCAATGGTGCGGGAAAGCGTGTTGCGATGCATGCCGAGCTGGCGTGCAGCGCGGCACTGATTGCCATTGCTTTCCTGGAGAACGTTTATGATGAATCGCTTTTTGAATTCGCGCACAGCTTCGGAATACAGGATTCCGCCTTTGAACATCTGGCTGACAAGCGCTTCAAGCTGGTCCTTCACGATGTATCTCTCTTTCTGATCTGCTTCTATAAAGGCACTCATTTTCCTGAACTCGTTGGACCCGGCGGCGGAGCGATGGCGGAACTGGGTTTCCCGTGGGCTGCATCTTCCGCCTGGTCCTTTGCATGATGCAGCAAGTTCATTCCATCATGTACCCGGGCCCGAATATCAGCCGGCGTGAGCCAAGTAGCAGCTCTTCCTACCACCAGGAAATAAGGGGCCAAAGACGACTGGCTCAACCAATGCGCACCCGGCGCAAATGCGGCGGTTGCGAGACAGACAACCGTGACTACCAGGAAGCCGCGCACGACTCCGAATACCGCACCCAGAAAGCGGTCCATCCACTTCAATCCTGCTTCGCGGACGGCCCAGCTTGTAATTCTTCCCGCGATCCCGGCGAGCAGCGCGATGGCAACAAAGATTACGAAGAAGGCGACAATGTCGGCCACCCAACGCGGATTTACCGACGACAACACACCATCAGCCAGCCACGGGTATTCCCAGGCTGCTACGAGGAACCCGATTACTGTGCCCGCCAAGGCAAAGGCCTCGGTGAAAAAGCCCTGCGCTGCAGCTTGTACGCAAGAGAGCACAATGGCTGCAACGATCAACCAATCTGCTACTGTCATGGATCCAATCCTGGGCCGCTTGTCTCACCGCAACTTCGGACGGCGATCCAATCTAAAAGCTCAACTCGCGCCCAGTCAGCTTCCGGTACGCGTCAACATATTTCTCGCTGGTCTTGGCCACAACCTCCGGCGGCAACGCCGGGGCAGGTGGCTGTTTGTTCCAGTGAATCTGTTCGAGGAAGTCTCGGACATACTGCTTGTCGAATGACTCCTGGGTCGCGCCGGGCTTGTACTGGTCTGCCGGCCAGAAACGAGAGGAATCAGGAGTGAGAACTTCGTCCGCCAGAACGATTCCTTTTTCCGTGTGACCGAATTCGAACTTTGTATCGGCAATGATGATGCCACGCCCCGCCGCGTAGTCGCGGGCAGAGCTGTAGATCTTCAATGTGAGATCGCGAAGCTTCGTGGCGAGGTCCGCACCAACGATGTCCTGCATCTGCTCGAAGGAGATATTCTCGTCGTGGCCCGATGTCGCCTTGGTAGCCGGCGTGAAGATCGGTTCGGGGAGCTTGTCGGATTCTCGTAAGCCGGCGGGCAGCTTGATTCCGGAGACGTCGCCGCTGGCCTTGTATTCCTTCCAGGCGGAACCAGAAATGTATCCTCGCGCGACACACTCGACGGGGAACATGTCAGCGCGCACGACCAGCATGGACCTGCCACGCAGCTGATTGCGGTATTTCTGCAGCTCAGCCGGGTATTCGTCGACATTCGCGGTGACCACGTGATTGGACACGATGCCCTTCAGGAATTCAAACCAGAACAGAGAGGTCTGGGTGAGAACTGTTCCCTTGAGGGGAATGCCGGAAGCGAGTACGTAATCAAACGCGGAGATGCGGTCGGTGGCAACAAAGAGCAACCGGTCTTTGCCGACGCGGTAAATATCTCGAACTTTGCCACTGGCGAAAAGTTCCAGATCGGGGAAATTGGTGTTCAGCAGCGTATCTTGGGGTATCAGAGTATTCACAGTGGAATCGTCGTTGAAGAGTCGACGCACATTCTAGCCGTCCATCAATATTTGTCAACGCTGGTCATCACAGCGGGAAGAGATGAGAGCGTCCCGTCCGATGAAAAGAAATTGACAAGGTAAGCGATTGCGCGGAACAGGCATGAATAGAGGGTTCTCATGCTGTCGCAATGAGGAAAAGAAGTGCGGAGTTTCTCGCGCGAGGTCGAAGTGAGATCAACAACGACCGCGCGCGATCCGTCAAGATCAGAGCCACTAAAAAAGAGATCAGCTGAATTCAACGAGCGCGGCACGAAGTTTGTGCGTAGCGCGAAACAGAGTGTTCTTCATTACTCCTTCCGAGGTCTCAAAGAAGCCGGCGATGGTTCGCAGACGCAAGCCGTGATAGTGCTTCAGCTCGAAAACAATTCTTTCCTTTGGCGAAAGTTTTCCAAGCGCGCGGGCAACCCGCTCACGCAACTCGCGATTCATCAGCAAACGCTCCGGACTGGCGCCGGGGCGGTGATCAGGAAGGCGATCAATGGGGTCCTGCTCCTCGCCCTCGTCGGAAAATTCCGGCTCGACTGCACGAGAGCGGCGCTGATTGTAGCGAAGGCGATCGAGGCAGAGATTGGTGACGATACGATGCATCCACGTGTAGAAAGAGCATTCGAATCGAAACCGGCCAAGGTTCTTGTAGGCCCGCAGGAACGCCTCCTGGTAGATGTCCTGTGCGTCCTCTCTCGACTTGGTGAGGTGCATGGCAAGTCCGAGCACGGCGCGGTCGTAGTTTCGTATCAGTTCTTCGAAGGCGCCGGCATCGCCCTGCTGGGCGCGGCGGATCAGATCGTCGGTGTCGAGGCGAGTCTGCTCCCGTTTCTCCTGCTGGCCCGGGCTCGAAGGCGCCTTTTGCAGGCCGTTCGTCCAGTTTGCTACATCACGAGTTTGCGTAAGTTCAGCCACAGTCATTGTGCGTCCAAGCGAGTGCTGGTTTTGTTGGCACTCCGGCTTACCACAAGCATTGCCATGTCATCCTCGCGGCGCTGGTTGACAGTGAATTCCTGCGCTGCCGCAAGCACCGAAAAAAGGACGACGGATGCGACGGGGCTAATCGACATTTTTGCGGCTTTAAGAAGGCGTTCTATGCCAAATTCTGTTCCTGCGGTGTTGCGGCACTCCGGAACGCCATCCGAGTAGGCGAGGAGGGAATCGCCCGGGGCAAGGTAAGCGCCACCACAATTGAACGGAGCGTCGGGAACCGCGCCCAGAAGCGGGCCGCCATCTTCAAGCGAACGAAGCCGGCCATCTGCCGAAAGAATTTGCGCGGGCGGATGTCCAGCATTGCACCACAAGAGATTGCCGGTCACCGGGTTCAGTCTTGCAAGAAACAAGGTAGTGAGTGGCGCCGCGAAAGGCACACTGCACAGGTCATTGTTAATTGCCTGCATGGCCTTACTCGGGGTGAAGTTGCCGAGCATCTGGTCACGCACGGAAACCATCATGTGGGTGAACCACATTGCAGCAGGGAGGCCTTTGCCGGTGATGTCGCCGATGGCGAACGCGATCTCCGAGCCACAGTCGAAGAGGCTGATGAAATCGCCGGAGAGGTGCCTGGCAGGGAACAGCTCAGTGGCGAACTCGAACTGACCCCGATGAAGGCGCCGCGGACCGCAGAGACGGCGTTGCATCTGTGCGGCTTCGAACATCACGTGCCTGAGTTCGTCACGCTCGGTGATTGCGTCAGAGAGTTCAGCCTGGAGTACGCGATTGCGACGGATCATCTCGCCGAGAAGCTCGGGACGGGTCACTGGCACGGACGGTTCGCCGCAGCGTCTGAGGAAGTTTCGTTGGTCTCGCGCCCTTTTCACAGATCACTCCCAACTGTTTAATCAGCAAGTTAGCCAACAAATTTGTAGCCGACCCCGTGGATGGTCAGGATTAAATGCGGTTCGTCCGGTTTGAACTCCAACTTTTGCCGCAAGCGGACAATGTGCGCATCGACCGTGCGGGTTGTGGGAAAGCTGTCATATCCCCAGACTTCTTCGAGAAGACGATCCCTGCTGAGCGCTTCGCCTGAGTGGCTCACGAAATACTTCAGGAGCTCAAACTCCTTGGCCGAGAACTCAAGAGGCTTACCCTTCCTAAACACCTGGCAGGTGCGAAAATTCACTTCCACATCTCCGAACGTGCGACGCTCCTGATCTTGCGCTGCGGGTTTCGCACGGCGGAGCACGGCTTTCACACGCGCGAGGAGTTCGCGAATCGAAAATGGCTTGGTGACGTAGTCGTCGGCGCCCAACTCCAAGCCCACGACCTTATCTACCTCCTGGCCGCGAGCGGTGAGCATGATGATCGGGATTCCCGGTCGTTTCGCTTTGAGCTGCTTGCAAACCTCGAGGCCGCTCATGCGAGGCATCATTACGTCGAGAATGACGAGGTCTGGCGTTTGAGAGACAGCGCGCTCGAGGCCAGCAACTCCATCGGGAGCGGAAATGACCTCATAGCCCTCGAACTCGAAGTTGTCGCGCAGACCAGCGACCATGTTGGGTTCGTCTTCGACAATCAGAATCTTCGTCATCTGTCGTGCTCTCCGAAGTAATCTTTAGGCCGATGTCGCTTTGCTTACCTGTTGCCGTTCGACGGGAAGGGTGATAGTGAACTTGCTGCCTTCCCCGGGTGTGCTGTCTACCGATACGTCTCCGCCGTGCGCCTTCACGATGTGGCGGACGAGAGAGAGTCCCAAGCCGCTGCCTTTGGTGTTGTGAACCAGGGGATCGCCCACTCGATAAAACTTTTCAAAAATGCGGTCCTGCTCCTGAGAGGGAATGCCGATGCCATGGTCCACGACTTCGAGCTTGACCGAGCCGTTCTTACGATAGAGGTTGACGCCGATGAACTTCCGGTCCTGCGAGTACTTGAGCGCGTTGTTGACCAGGTTCACGAGCGAGCGCGCCAGCGCTTCCCGATCTACGCGCATCGGTGGTACCGGTTCGATCTTTTCCTCAAAAGCGAAGCCCTGCTGCTCGATCTGATAGCGGTACGACTCGAGGGTATTCCGCACCAGTTCGCAAACGTCAGTCTCGCGGAAGTCATATTCCTTGCGGCCCGCTTCAATGCGCGAGAAGTCGAGAATGTTGTTGATCAGCGCCGAGAGACGTTCGCTCTCCTTGCGGATGATCTGGTAATACTCCTGGTATTTATCGGGGCTGACCATGCGGCCCATTTCAAGTGTCTCGGCGTAAAGGCGAATCAGGGAAAGAGGAGTGCGTAGTTCGTGCGAGACGTTGGAAACGAAATCCGACTTGAGCTTGGCCAGCGCCATTTCCTTACTTACGTTGCGGTAAGTAATACCCAGTCCTCCGGCGAGTAACACAGTTAGGCCGCCGAGGATGAGGAAGTTGGTGCGCATGAAGCGATACGCAACCTCTTTAAGAGTGGTACCGCGCAGCTTGATTGCCAGGGTCAGGTTTGGGAATGCGCCCTCCAAATTCCGCTCTACTTCAGGTGCGCCGTCGTCCCATCCTGGAGACACAATCATCGGAGTTGAGTCGTATTTCGAATGCAGCATGACGACCGATTGGTTTCCGGCGTTATTCGGCTCGGAAGCACTCCGACTCATCTCCGAGTCCAACATCTCGGGAAAGAAATGATCCCGCAGATAGTCAGGATCGAAAGCCATGCCACCGATTGCCTTTTCTCCGGTTTTATCGTCCTTTACAACGAACATGGCATAGGACTGGTAAAGGTGCTTGTCTCCCTTTTGCGTGGAACCACCTTCGAAGTAGTATGGGACTCCTTTCTTCTCTCCCTTTTCGATCATCTTGAAAACGTCGTCGGAATCGATCTTCAACCAGCCCTCGAACATTTTGCTTTGTTCAGCTGAATGTTTGGCGAAGTCCGGGTCATGCATTTGGTCAGGTTGGGCACGAAACATCAGGCCGCTACTCAGACGATAAAGGAAAACACTCGAAGCATAAGGATGAGTGGAAAGAATCTTGTCCAGAGTCCCAGTGCACATAAGGTCGGGGCGAGGAAATTCGCCTTTAATGTCATCTACGAGATCGTAGGCCTTCTGGTTCATGTGTTTTTCGGCGATTAAGAGCACATGAGCGAAGTCACGCTGAATCAGGGCCTCGACCGCGCTCTCACGCTGGATACTAGTCAGGTGATAGACACTGGCGGCGATGAGTGCGGCTGCCGGCAAAACGACAGCGAGTTCCAGGGTGAGCATTAAACGGGTCCGCTCATTCCAAAACCGTTTTAGCTTCATCTCATTGGTCTCCAGTCACCCTGTTACCGCTTCAGGGACAATACCGAAAAGCATTACAGCATGTGCAAAGAGGAAGTAAAAAGAAGTAAAAAGTTGTGAATTCGGTGCTGGAGTGAGTACTTCTTTCGCGCTCGCCGGCTCCAAACCCATCCGAATTCGACTGCTAACTCGCTGCTTCTCAGACCGTTGGCGAAGAACCCGCTGTGTTTATCCACCCTTAATGCCCCCGTATGTCGGTGACCGACGCGAAACACGAAAAGGAGACAGGAACCTAATGCGGATGATCCTGTCGGGAAACCTTACAGTGCCGCGCGAGTATCGAAAAATGCAGGAAGGAGTACGCCAATGACAAGGACACTGCTTTTCGCGTGCACACTCATCTGCTCGGCAGCGTGGTTGTTTGGGCAAGGATACCCATCACAATCAGGTTCAAGTCAGACAGGGAGCGCCGCTGCGGGTCAGACGACAGTGCAAGGCTGCTTACAAGGTTCAAACGGGACCTACACACTGACAGACAAATCCGGGACAACGTACCAGCTGCAAGGCGACACATCGAAGCTGAGCGACCACGTGGGACACGAAGTCAAGGTTACAGGAACGACATCTGCTGCTGGCGCGACAAGCTCGAGTATGGGGTCGCAGGCTGGTGGAGCACAACAACCGACACTGACAGTGACTAGTATGAAGCACGTTTCGAAGACGTGTCAGTCGAGCACTAGTAAATAGCAGTGAAACGGGCCGAAGCGATTAAGCGGTCCGTGGAGATAGATTGGTGGAGGCGAGGGGAGTCGAACCCCTGTCCGAAGAAGTAGTCAGCCGAGAGCCTACATACGTAGTCGCATTCCCGCCGTGGGTATTAGCCACAACTTTCGCGGCTCGCGGTCAGAACGCGACAAGAAACGCAAGCCACTAGTCCGGAAGTCTCGTCCTCCGACTCGGACCGCATCGGAAGACCAGCCTACTGTGCGACGTCCGCTCACGGCCCGTAGGCGAAGCCGTGGAAGACGGCTACTTAACTAATTAAGCAGCGTATGCCAGCTGTTGGTTGGCAAGTATTGTTTTTGCCACAGTCACGGGCGTGTGCACCCCGGTATGCCTCTCAACCGCAACGATCTCCGTCGAAGCCGTGGCGCCCCCATTTTGAGGAACGGAACAGCGAGACAGCGTCCGGCAGATATCGCCAGACGAATACATTATATAGATGAGTGAGAGTGGACGGACGATTCGGAGGGACACGGCCGGGGCAGGTTTCTAACTGACTGATTCTGCGCAGGTACCTAACCGTTGAATGCGGCGCTCTACGGCGTTTCCTGCGTCGGCACGATGGTAGTCCCGCCGCGGCGGAACTCGTATTTCAGCACCCACTCACTCGGCGCGCTCTTACCGTCTACTTGCGGAGGGGCGAATTTCCAGTCGCTCGCGGATTTGCGCGCCAAGCCAGCGAAATATCGCGAGGGGCCGTGATTTTCTATTGCAGTCGCGGTTACTCTTCCCGCGGGATCAACCGAGACCCTCACGTTGACGCGCACTGTGCCATGGATCGTCTTGCGGGCGGCTGCGGGGATCTCAGGCGTTTCGCGATGGATCACCCGACCTTTTCCGGAGGAAGTGGGAGGTGTGACCGGCTGTGGGGGAACGGAAGTGCTTGCCGGAGCGGCGCTCGCAGGGGCAGGCGATTCCGCAGCAGTTGCAGGTTGCGATGCAGGTGCTTCGGTGTCGGAATGGGGACTCCGAGTCAAGAAGTAACCGATCAGGGCTGCGAGGACTAGACCGATAGCAATCAGAGGAAGCAGAGTCCGATTTCGTTTGGCCGGAGAAGGCAGAGGGAGAACGGCTGCGGAGCCGCGAGTCCCAGCCGGTTTGGGAGCAACCGCCGGTTGTGCTGCGGCGGTCGGGGCGGGCTTGCTTGCTGCAGGTGCCGGTCGCAGCGAAGTCGAGATTTGCGCAAGCGTCCAACGTTGCTGCGGATCAACCCGAAGACAGTTGCGGATAATGCTGAAAAGAGGTTCGGGTAGCTGCGGAATCACCGGGTCAGTTGATTCGTCCGCAGCTGGAGGGTTCTGCGTTACAGCGTCGAGTGCGGTCGCTCCGAGAGACCAGACATCCGTGGCGACGGACAGCCCGCTGGTGGCCAATTCCGGCGCATCGTATGCGGCTGAATCGGGACTGCGTTTCACGAGGCGCGGTCCGGGAGATTGGACTCTCTCGCTCGAGATTTTCACCTGATTGTCGCTTGCCATTACATTGGAGGGCATGACGTGTCCGTTTACCAGACTGCGGCTGTGTATGTACGCGAGGGCATCGACGACGGGCTGCAACATGTCGGTGCATTCAGCCGCCGTGAGGGGGCGCGAGGGAAGAATCTGCGAAAGATCTTCGTCAGCGTATTCCGTTACGACATAGAGCATCTCAGCGCCGTCGATCTGCGCGCGGCCGTGCTCGAAGACGCGCAGCAGGTTTCCGTGAGAGAGCTGAGCCGCCTTTTCCCAAGATGCGAGCTGCCGGTCTGCGTCCACGAACTCGAGGGGAATCAGCTTTATCGCGGCGCGAGTCGGTGTCTGCCCGGCACGTTCCGTCAGGAAGACCACGTCGTGGTCCGAGCCGCCGAGGTACTGGTGCAGCGGAAATCTTCCGTCGACGATCTGGCCTTCCCACTGCTTCCAGCTGTAAGTCATGCAGAGTCTCCGGGATTGTCACGGATATTGTATGCGAGGTTCGTGGCCGCGGCGTTATGGTTAACCCAGAAAACCGTACTAGTCCTAAAGGTAGTTCCGGAGCTTTTACCTGCTGGATTAATTGGTAAAAGTTCAAGTAAGACTTGAGGTGTTGCGGAACCTGGGGCGTTCGTTCTCACTGCAGACGGTAGATGGTTGTCACCAGCCTCCGCACGTCTCTAATGTAGGTTTCCATCTCTGCTTCGAGCCTTGTCGTGTTGAGGCAGGCGAGCAGGGAGCAGTATTGCTTCAAGTCATCGAGTGATGGCTCGTTGGGCGAATCGAACCAGGCTTTCTCGGCTACGCCGTAGCCGATGCCGCGCGCCCGGCAGAATCGGTCGCTCAGATGAACGATGGCCACAAGTTCTGGTTCAACCACCATGCTGCTCAAAGAATGATGGGCCCGAATGGTGTCGACAATGGGAGGCCCGAGGTTCCAACTCTCCGCAAGCATACGTCCGGTATCGGTGTGCGTGAAGCCGAGGACTTTCATTTCGGCATCGGAGACTGAAACTTGCGACTCTGCGCAGAGTTGCAGGACGGCCTCGAACTCGTGCGGAAATGTGCACGCCTGAAACACCATGCCAAGGTCGTGAAGTAGTCCCGCGATATAGGCGTTTTCGGGATCATATCCGATGCGCCGAGCAATCCGCCGGCTTAGCAAGGCGCAGGCCAACGAGTGCTCCCAACAGACCACTGGCCCCTTTGAACCGTTCATCGGAAAAATGCGCATCATGGAGCAGGAAAGCGCGATGTCGCGCATCTTCTGCATACCCAGGGCAATGACGGCTCCCCGTACTGAACTGATAGCTTGCCAACGCCCGAACAACGGAGAGTTGGCCATGTGCAGACACTGCGCCGCGAGCGAATTGTCGCTGGCGATCAGGTCGACTACTCGTTGCGTGTCGACCTCTTCGAGTGGCTGTTGCAGATGGCCGATCAAAGGTTGCAGGATCGCCGAGACGCTCGGCATCGCTTCCACCTGCTGGATGTGTTTTGCGAGTTCTTGCGGAGCAATGGCCATAGTTGTGCACGCCAACGGTTATCTAATCGGCAAGCAAGGCGCGTGCTTCATCGGATTCTTGCGTCCGCCAAATCTTTCGTTCACCTTGGTAGCGGGATGGTGCGGAACTCTCTATCGCGCTTTCTTGTTTTCGCTACATTATTTCGTTCTATAGGCGGAAGTCTTCAACTGGGGTCTGACAGACTTCCCTGCCACGATGTTCCGGGCTCTGAGATAAAGCACCACGATATCCACGCGCCGGTTTACCT
>CAZBCQ010000102.1:0-5077 GCA_964490255.1 uncultured Terriglobales bacterium
CCACCTGTGTGGATGATCCAGCTGCTGATGTCTTTGCGCGTCAGATCATGTTCTGCGAGAAGCGTATCGATGTCTTCGCGCAGATGCAGTTCCACCATGGTTGGCACTTCCGGTGACAGCACGATCTGGAAGCCGCGCTCGGAGACGTCCCAGCCCATCACTTGCTCGGTGCCCGGATAAAAGACCGAGCGTGTGTCCACGATCTCCGGGCCCGCGAACTCACGATTCGCGCCCGCCACGACGACCGCCGCCGCGCCGTCGCCAAATAGCCCCGTGGAGATCAGGTTCGCCACCGAAAGATCTTCGCGCTGCCACGTCAGCGAACAGATTTCCACTGAAAGCAGGATCGCAACCTGGTCGGGATATGCGCGCACGTAGTCCGCAGCCCGGGCAATGCCGGCCGCGCCAGCAACGCATCCGAGGCCGAAAATCGGGATTCTCTTGATGTTCGGTGAGAGCCCCATCTTGTTCACCAGACGCGCATCGATGGAAGGGCTTGCGACTCCGGTCACTGACACGAAAAAGAAGGCAGCCAGATCCTTCGGCTCCAAGCCGAGCGGCGTGATCGCCTTGCAGATGGCTTCCGATCCGAGCTCCTGCGCATTTTCGATCCAGATGTTATTTGTTTTTCCGAACGTGTTTGCGCGCACGTACGACTGCAGTGGCATGACGGTATGCCGGCAATCGACGCCGGTACGACCGTGCAACCGGTCAAGAAAGTCAGGGTTGGGGAGTTGATCTCGCCAGAAACCCGATAAGGCTCCGCTTATCGTTGCTTGATCGTAAGAGTTCTTTGGAAAAGCGCTTGCGGCATTAGCAATTCTCATGGGATAGGTTCAGACCAGTCACACTCTAAGCTGTGCAGGCATTGTTCTCAAAAGCGGGAGCTTTGGCAATGATAATGAAATGCCCGCGGGCTGTCACTGCAACTGATTCAATTCACGCGCATAGAGATGATTCAGGGGGAATTCCTGCACCAGGCCGGCCAGCAAGGTTCGGGCCTTTGGCCGATCCTGATCTCGAAGCGCTGCCACCGCCAGCAAAAGTCGCGCGTAGGGTAACAGGTAATGACCCTTTTCCGCGGTCAACTGGAGATTCTTCAGGCCCGTTTCTTTGTCTGTCTGGGCGCCACCGAAGCGTAGGAACCAGCGAACCGGAGCAGGCTTAAGGCTAAGCAGATAATTTTCCACGCCCACAGCGATATATGCGTCATAGCAATTCGGATCTACGCGCAGCAGGCGATCTGCCATCACCCTGCCATCCTTCAGATAGCCCAATCCTGCTAAGTCTCTCTTCTCGATCAGAGCCGCATAATCTCCCTGCAATCCGAGCATCATCACCGAAGCAAACAGTGCGTTCGCATCGTTTGGATTCTTCGCCAGCGCGATCGCGGCAAGCTGCTTGCTCTTGTCGATCTGCGCCTGGAACGCCTGTTTTACTTTGGAATCGGCGGCCGGGCGCGACCGACCTTCGAACCGATTATTGTTGGTAAAGAATTCGCTTTCCAGGATGTGCAACCGGTCGAACTCAGAGAAAAGGTACGCCGCAGCGTTCGATACCGGCCCCATTGGATCCGCCGGATGTGTCCGCTGCCAGTCTTCAAACTTGCTGTGCGCCTGATCGAATTGCAGGTTGTACATGTCACGGTATCCAAGCTCCAGTCCTGTGGGGCGAATATCGGCTCCATAGGCTGAACAAACCGCGAAGAAGATTAGGAATACCGTAATTTTGTAAGAACGATGCATACGAACGCTGATTATGCCCGCAGAACCACTTTCTGAGGATGTCCCGAAGGATACTATCTTACGTTACTATTGGAACCCCAATTTAGGGTTCTGGTTGCGAGATGGTTCCAGACTATCTCTCTGGTAGCGCGAAAAACCTTAGTTCCCGTCAACGTTTGACATTTTGTTTACAACCACGAAGTACTCTGGTTTCCTTACAGTCCTGGCGGTTCATCCTTGTTCGACCTGACCCGTTCAATTCGTGAATGCCTGGTTGCAGCGCTTTGCTTCAGCACGTTTGCGTGCACGCAGGCGCCTCAACCGCGATCGGAATCGAGCCCGGCGCCTGCTCCTAAGCAGATGAGCAATAGCGCCCACGACCTCTCAGTGGATGAGCAATTCGGTGGCCATACCCTGGAACGACACATTGGTCGAACCGACGCCGAATTACAGGAGCGGCTCGAACGCGAGCGCCACATTTCTGCAGCGTCCACTTATACTGATCGCGCAAGCGCCGAGCATGCGGTCGCAGAAGCCATTCAAGAGAATCAGGATCGCATCCAACGCTGGCTTCAGCGTCCCGGGGGACATCCGAACCTGGTGCTTGATTATCACGGCGATCAACCTGTCGGGCGCGTGCTGAATCGCGGTGAATCGCATTCTATTCCCTGTTCCAATGCGGTTGTGGTATTGAAGTGGGCCGGACCGAATCGCTACTACGTCCTTACAAGCTATCCGGAGTGCCGATGACCGAACGAAAAACCGCCCCCAGCGTTTCTCGTACCGACTACCCGAAATTCTCTGAATTCCTGCGAGGCTACCTGCACCAGGACGCCGCAGAAGAATACGACAGCGCCGACGAAGCTGCGGAAGAATTTCTTGCCGACGCCGATTCAGACGAACGGACCACCCTGCAAAAGGAAGTACGCAAGTTCCTGCAATGGGCCGACCATCAGAGCCTTGCGGCGCAGAACTCAGCATTCAAAGCTCTAGGCGGCTACTGGGCGTTCGACAACACTGCGGAGGTCACCCGCTTTCTCCAGAGCCTGCTCGGAAATCACCCGAAGCACGATGAAGAAGACGAGGACTAATCCACCTGCGTCACACTGGAAAGATTCCCCAGTAGTGAGAGGAAGGGGATACCGACTGTAAGATTTTCGGTTGGCGGGTCCTTCGTCAGGTCGTAGATGTGAAGAATTCCGCCTTGCAGCACGTAGATCAGGGCACGATTATCCAGCGGTTGCATGCCTGTCACGTTCCCTGATGGACACATCGATGTTCCCGCTACGCACGGATTGATATACACCGCTTGCGACGACGTGTTCAGGATCGTCATGCACAGTCCATTCGTACAATTCTGCGCGCCGATGAAAAGTTGACCCTTTGAAGTGATGACCATCGCGTTGTGATAGCCATCCCCGATGGGAATCGCAGACTTTGTGACGGTAAGGCTGCTTGGATCTAAAATATCGAGGAATCCTCCCGAAGTCGGACTCCCTGCCACATACAACCGGTTCGAGCTATCGATGATTCCGACCGTTGCTCCTGTGACTGCAGTCGGTGCGCCTACCGCGCCACTGCTGATGGTCAGCGCCGAGACATTCGCTGTGGTCCCTCCGCACTCAGCGCCGCAACTCAAGATGTAGGCGGTGCTGTCGTCAGTACTGAAAACGGCATTGACCGCACGATCGAAGCTCGTACTTGTGACCCCCGTTACTGTTTTCGCGGCCGTATCGACCAGGTGGACGGAGAAGTCGTCGCTGAATACCAGCGCTTTCGTGCCGTTGTGGCTGAGCACCAGCCTGCGTGCTTGCGGAACCGAAAGCGAAGCCGTCACTGCGCCGCTTGTGAGATCCATGAATTGGATGAGTCCGTTCTGAACAGATCCGGAGAACGGCGCCGTTGGCTCTGCCGCCACGAGCGTGGTGTTGTCCGGCATGGTCGCCATGCTCTCAGTTGGCCCGGCGAGCCCAATGCTTCCGACCACGGCCTCGGTCTGAGTGTTGATTACGGAAATCGTATTTAGCGAGGCGGCAAATACCGCCACCTTGCTTTTGTCTGGAGTGGTCGCCATCAGTCCAGCGTTAAAAACGCCGATCGCCGGGTGATTGCGAGAGACTGTATCCTTCGTCGCGTCGATAATGTAGATCTGGCCTTGGTTTACCAATGGTGTAGATATAAAGACTCGGTTGGTTAATCCACTTGGTCGAGCTGGAGTAGAACTTCCCCCGCCACACGATAATAAGAAGAAGAGTGTCAGGACCGCAGTCAATGACGCGAACGAACGAAATTTCAAAAGATACTCCGACCAACGAAGCGAAGGAATGTTGTTGAAAACGCTGATTATAGCAGAGTGAAATCGCACTCTTGCCGTCACGTACCAACCTGTAGAGTAGCGCGCACGGTCGCCGTCATTTACATTTCCAACAGGGATGTTTTCGCCCTGCATCTGTTCGAAAAGACCAATACCCAATGCCCAACGACTTCCTAAGCCGACTCAAGCAAGCACCCATCCTGTGTGACGGAGCAATGGGTACGCTCCTCTACTCCAAAGGCGTGTTCATCAACCGCTGCTACGACGAGTTGAACCTCTCGCAGCCGGACCTGATTCGAGGTGTTCACCAGGAATACCTGCAGGCCGGAGCGGAGATCGTAGAAACAAACACCTTCGGCGCAAATTCGTTTCGGCTTTCACGTTTCAGTCTTGGAGACAAGATTCGCGAGATCAATACAGCGGGCGTTCGCCTCGCCCGCGAGGCTGCCAAGAGTTTCGACGCCTATGTCGCCGCAGCCGTGGGGCCACTCGGCGTTCGGATTGAGCCCTTGGGCAAAGTTGCACTGGATGAAGCCTACCAATCGTTCCTCGAACAGATCACGGCGCAGGTGGAAGCCGGTGCCGACCTCCTCATCCTGGAGACTTTCGGCTCGCTGCAGGAATTGCATCAGGCTATTCGCGCCGCGCGCGCAGTAACGCCGAACATTCCCGTGGTCGCGCAGGTCACCATCGACGAAGACGGTAACTGCCTCGACGGTTCCACTCCAGAAACATTCGCCTCCAAGCTGGCGGGCTGGGGAGTTGATGTGATCGGCTGTAACTGTAGCGTCGGTCCCGTGGCGATGCTTGATGCGCTGGAGCGTGTCCGCGCCGTGACCGATTGCCCGCTGTCCGCGCAACCGAACGCAGGCATGCCCCGGTCAGTCGACGGCCGCAACATTTATCTCTGTTCTCCCGAATACATGGCGAGTTACGCGAAAAAATTCGTAGCGGCAGGAGTACGCCTCGTGGGCGGCTGTTGCGGAACCACTCCGGAGCACATCCACTCCATGAAGTCGGCTCTGCGCATGGGAGAAGC
>CAZBCQ010000102.1:5177-12330 GCA_964490255.1 uncultured Terriglobales bacterium
GAACCACTCCGGAGCACATCCACTCCATGAAGTCGGCTCTGCGCATGGGAGAAGCTCGGAACAGCTCCTTTCATGTTGTGACCAAGCCCAAGGCAGCCGTCGCCATCGAACCCATTCCGCTGTCGCAACGTTCTACTCTGGGGCAGAAGCTTGCCGCAGGCGAATTCGCGACCATGGTGGAGATCGTGCCACCGAAGGGCACCGACATTCTCAAGGAGATCGAGGGTGCAAAGTACCTGAAGTCAGTTGGCATCGACGCCGTGAACATTCCTGACAGTCCACGCGCATCGGCACGCATGAGCAATCAGGCGCTGTCGATTCTCATGCAACAGCAGGTCGGCATCGAGACGGTGCTGCACTATACCTGTCGCGATCGCAACGTGCTCAGCATTCAGTCGGACTTGCTCGGCGCGTCCGCCATCGGACTCCGAAATATCCTGTGCATCACCGGCGATCCGCCGAAGCTCGGCAACTATCCGGACGCAACCGCCGTGTTCGATGTCGATTCCATCGGACTCGTGAACATCGTTCGCAACCTGAATAGCGGCCTCGACATCGGTGGCAATCCAATCGGGACGGGAACCAATTTTGTTGTAGGCGTGGGTGCCAATCCCGGGCTGCCCGACATTGACGAAGAGATTCGCCGCTTTGAGTACAAAGTCGAAGCCGGGGCTGAGTACGTCATCACGCAACCAGTATTCGACGTGGAACTTCTGGAAGCTTTTCTGCGTCACATTGAGCACGTCCGTATTCCGGTGATCGCCGGAATATGGCCGCTCACCAGCCTGCGCAATGCGGAATTCATGAAGAACGAACTTCGCGTGTCTGTTCCCGACGAAATCATGCGCCGGATGGCGAAAGCCACGAATGCCGAGGAGGCTCGCGCCGAAGGAGTCGCCATCGCCCGCGAAATGCTGTTACGTCTTCGGGACGTGGTCCAAGGCGCACAGATCAGCGCGCCATTTGGGAAATACAACGCTGCAGTTGACGTGCTTGAATCCCTGGGCACACAGGGCGGACGAGCCCTGGCGGGTAGCGGTTCGTGATCGTATTCTCGTCCCTCTGCGTCCGGGATCAAACATAGCAGTTTCACGGAATGTGCTCATGTAAACCGTTTTACTCTTGATTCGGTCCAACGGAATTTAAACAGATATTCACAGCACGATCGTTGTTGAATTGGACTAGAATCTTACTTGGGGTAGGACATTGGCAAAGTTCGAAGAGTGCCTGGATCGACTCGAGAAGATAGTGGATCAATTAGAAAAGGGAGATATTCCCCTCGAGCAGGCGCTCAAACTCTTCGAAGAAGGTGTTCAGCTGTCGAACTCGTGTCGGAAGGAACTCGAAGATGCCGAAGGCAAAGTTGAGATTCTTCTTAAACAGAATGGCAAATTGCAGGCAGAGCCTTTCGAGACTGTGAACGACAAGGTGGAAACGCGTAAATAGCGTCGCCCGGACGCTACATTTGCCAACCCCGTAGCCTGCGGACCACCGCAGCTGCAGCCAGACAGGGAGATCGAAATGCAACCGATCGCCGTAGTCATTGCTCAGCCCGATTTGGGGACCGCCAGCCAGTTGGCTGCCACCCTGCGCAAACGATTCCGCACCGTCTCTGTGACCCAGCGCAAGGAAAATGTTCGCGCGGAGATCCTTCAGGCGCGCGCTTCCCTTGCAGTCGTTGATCTCGAACTCATACCGCTACCCGAAGTAGAAGCGCTCTGCCGTGAACTCAGTAATGTTCGTGTCGTTTGTACGCATCGATTAGCCGACGAGACTCTTTGGACTAAGGTACTGGGAGCCGGCGCAGAAGACTGCTGCAATGCCAACGACATTCCCGGAATTCTATCTGCCGCGGAACGCTCGCTCATTCCGCAGGCTCGCGCTAAAGCCGCCTAATTCCCATCGATCTGGGGTGCCCCACACGTCCGACGTTTGGATGTGTGGGACCCAACTTTCACGCTGTCAGGCCTAACTCCTGCAAGGAACTTGCGCGCTTCGACTCCAGCTGCTCATATGTGCATTGCTTCGGATCCTTATCCGGCCGCCATCGCAGAAACTTCGTGCCGTGGCGAAACCGTCCGCCCGAAAAGTGATCGTACGTCACTTCGCATACCAGCTTCGGCTGGAGCGGTTCCCATTCTCCGCTGCGTTCTGTCGACCACCGGCTTGGACCGCCCGGCGCAGTCCCAGTAAATCCTGATCCGCCCTTCAGCTTCTCAACAATCGGTTTCAGCTTTGCTCGCATCTCGCTGTTAAAGCTGGAAGTAAATCCCACATGGTTCAACTTTCCCTCTTCGTCGTAGAGCCCCAGTAATAGCGACCCGATCCCGCCTCCTTTGCTCGCATACCGGAAGCCACCTACGACGCAGTCCGCGGATCGTATGTTCTTGATCTTCACCATCCCGGTGCGCTCGCCGGACATATAGGGCATGTCCAGTCGCTTCGCCACGACTCCGTCAAATCCGCTGCCCGAGAGTTCGGTCATCCAGCGTTGCGCCTCTTCCAGGTCCATGGTTGACGGCGAGCGCCGAATTGCATGATCGCGAACGGGCTCGAAGAATTTTCCCAGGTCACTCCAGCGTTCTGACAAGGGACGCTCGATGAGTGAGCGGCCTTTTTCGTCCACCAACAGATCGAAAACCAGGTAGCTTGCGGGCGTCTCCTTCGACAGCTTCCGGATTCGGCTCTCCGCCGGATGGATTCTCATCAACAGATCGTCGAACGACAGTTTGCCGCCATGCACAATGACGATCTCACCATCGAGCACAAATTGCTTCTGTGGAAGTTGCTTTAGCTCTTCAACCATCTCGGGGAAATACCGTCCCAGCGGCTGACCGCTTTTCGATTGCAGCAGTACTTCGCTTCCCTTTCGAAATGCCAGGCAGCGGAACCCATCCCACTTAGGCTCGTATAGCCAGTTCTCGCCGGCCGGGATCTCGTCTGCGGATCGGGCTTCCATCGGCGGGAATGGCGGATGAATCAGCAGATCGAGTGTCGGGAATGGCTGTTCGAGTTCCTCAGCTGGAATCGCCCCTTGGGTGGCCGATTTGGTTTGCTGCTTTGCCTTTGCGTTTTTCGTAGGTGCGCCCATGCTTCTTTGGATGCTCGCTGGCATCTCGGTTAATGCATCACCCGGAAAAGGTAAGTGCCTCGTTTATACTGCCCTTTTATGCTGAAGGACACTCTCGAACAGGGGCAGCAACTCGCAGACGAAGCTCTCGAACGCCTGTTGCCCCCAGGAACCCAATACCCGCCTTCGATTCACCAGGCCATGCGGCATTCCGTTTTTGCCGGAGGCAAGCGCCTGCGTCCTATTCTCTGCATGGAAGCAGCTCGCATGACCGCCGGATCGCTGCCCAATGGCGTCGCCGATCTCGGCGCAGCAATCGAAATGCTGCACACCTATTCCCTGATTCACGATGACCTTCCCGCGCTCGACAACGACGATCTCCGCCGTGGACGCCCCACCTGTCACAAAGCCTTTGGCGAAGCCACCGCCATTCTCGCCGGTGACGCCCTTCAGACCTACGCTTACGAAGTGATGGCGAACTTGCGCTGTCCGGCTGAAGCCCGGGTGCGCATCGTTGCCGAACTCGCGCACGGAACTGGCACCATCGAAGGCATGATTGGGGGGCAGGTAATGGATCTCGAAGCCGAACACCACAAACCCGATCTGAAGACTGTCGATTACATCCATCGCTCGAAAACTGGAGCCCTCATCACCGCAAGCCTTGTCACCGGAGGCCTTTACGCCGGTGGCACCGCGGACGACATTCGCCGGCTGCGCTGCTTCGGGCAGTCGATTGGCCTTGCGTTCCAGATCGTCGATGACGTGCTCGACCTGACGCAATCTTCCGAGCAACTGGGCAAAACCGCCGGCAAGGATAAGAATTCCGAAAAAGCCACCTACCCCGCTCTGTTTGGTATTGATGAGTCATTGAAAAAGGCTGATACCCTGGTGACCACTGGGTTGGAGCAACTAGAACCGTACGGCTCACGGGGAGAAACCCTGAAATCCCTGGCGCACTTCCTGGTGGAAAGAAAAAAGTGAGTACGGCTGGACTGGACGTCCTCGCAATCGCCGCGCACCGCGATGACGTGGAGCAAACCTGTGGCGGCACGCTCGCGAAAATGGCGCAACGTGGCCAGCGTATAGGCATCCTCGATCTCACCCGCGGTGAACTGGGCACGCGCGGTACCGCCGAAGACCGCGAACGCGAAGCCGTGGATGCGGCCAAAATTCTTGGCGCCACATGGCGCGCAGCTCTCGATATTCCCGACGGACGGGTCGAGAACACCTACGACAATCGTCTGAAGGTCGCGCGCGTGATCCGCCTCACCCGTCCGCGCGTGGTGATACTTCCCTACTGGCAGGGCCGTCACCCCGACCACTACACCTGCTCGACTCTCGGCTACGAAGCCTGTTTCTTGGCCGGACTAACGAAGCTGGATTTGAGCTCGGTTTCGCGGGACAGTTTGCAAGTCAATCTTGATCCTGCTGACGCCTGGCAACTGGCAACGGACAAGTTACCCCATCGGCCGTTCAAGATTCTCTACGCCACGCTCTACTATGACGTTCGTCCCACGTTCGTCGTCGACATCGCGCAGCAGTTCGAAGCGAAGCTGGCATCCATCCTCGCCTACAAATCACAGTTCAGCGACCAGGAGGCTGGCAAAGACATCTTCCCTGCTTCAGCGGAAATTCGAACGCGAGTGGACTCAATGGCACGCTTCTACGGCATGCTCGTTGGAGTTACCCACGCGGAGCCCTTCCTGCAAAAAGAAGTGGGATTGGTGGAAGACCTCACGGCAATTCCGGTGAAGTCGATTTGAGATCAAACGCAGTCGTCGCTCGCCCCCGAGCGGGACAGGTCAATCACTGGCATAACTCCCGGCGACTAACTGCGCATTGCTAGCTTTTCCTCGCCACCGCCACTCCATCCCGGATCGGCAAGATCGTCGTGAAGAAATCCGGTGCTTCGTACAGCGCCTTATTGAACTCAACCAGCGCCTTGGTGCTCTGCTGTTCCGAAGCGGTCATCGCCGGATTCCCTGCCGCGTACGCCACGCGCCCGCTCCAGAGCACGTTATCGGCGACAAACAATCCGCCCTTCCGCACGCGGGAACGCGCCAGGCGCCACGCCCGCGGATAATCCTCTTTATCAATGTCGCAGAAGACGATGTCGAACTCGCGCTTTTCTTCCGACAGGATCTCCAGCGCATCTCCGACTCGGACATCGATCCGCTCGCTAACGCCGGCACGGTCGAAATAGCCTCGCGCCTCCTGTGCTTTCTTCGGATCGCCGTCGGTATAGATCACGCCCCCGCCTTCACCCACGGCGCGCGCCCACCAGATCGTCGAATACCCGATCGCCGATCCGGCCTCAAACACCGTCTTGGCGCCGATCATCTGCGCCAATTGCATGAAGACTCGGCCCACGACCGGCCCCACAATCGGAATGCTGCGCTGTGCAGCCTGCTCTTCCATGTCCTGCAAAACCGCATCGCGCGGCGGCAACATTGCGTAGAGGTAGCGTTCCACCGCTTCCCCGGTGATCACCTGTGCATCGGGATAATCGCTTGGATTGAATTTCATGATTATTCGAGTGTTTGTCCTGGCTGCATCGGCACAATGGTTACCGACTTGGGTGCGTACTTCTGTAATTCCGAGGGCGTTCCCGTCAGCACCGGAAACGTGCCGAAGTGCATCGGGATCACCTCTTTTGGCTGTAGAAGGTTCAGCGCATATCCCGCTTCCCGCGGCGACATCACAAAGTGATCGCCGATCGGAAGGCAGGCAACATCGGGCGCGTACAGCTCATGAATGATTCTCATATCACCGAACACTGCTGTGTCCCCGGCGTGGTATAGCTTCAGTCCGCTCTCGAACTGGATCACATATCCGCATGCCTCACCGCCGTACACGATCGACCCGTCGTCATCCTGGATTCCACAGGAATGCACCGCATTCACCATGGTGACGCGGATATCCTCAACCTGCTGTGTGCCGCCTTTATTCATGGGCAGGATCTGTTGTATGCCCTTCTTCTGCATCCACGCGCACAGTTCGAAGATGCCGACGACCTTCGAGTTGTGTTTCTTGCCAATCTCCACGGCGTCGCCAATATGATCAAAATGCCCGTGCGTGCAGATCAGCACGTCGGCCTTCTTGACATCCTTGTCAGATTCCGGACACTTCGGATTCCCCATTACCCACGGATCGATGTAGATGGTGGTACCGCGCTTCGTCTGAATCCGAAACGTCGCATGCCCCAGCCACGTCAGCTTGATTCCGTTCAAATCCATAATTCACCTTTCAGCACAACCCAAGGGAAGATGCATTTTAACGGCCCGCAGTCGCTCCCGCAATTTGCATCCACCGTATAATGACGCGACGTTTACCTTTGATGAATCTCGTCATGCACTCCGCTCCACACGCAGCCGGACTGAAAGTACTGATCGCTCGCGATCAGATCCGCGATCGTGTGGCCGAAATGGCCGCCCAGATTACGCGGGACTATGCAGGACAGTCCGTGGTGCTCGTGGGCGTGCTCAAAGGCGCCGCCATTTTCCTCAGCGACCTTGCGCGCCAGATACAGCTCGATACGACCTTCGACTTTATCAGCGTATCCAGTTACGGCAGCACCAAGCAGTCGAGCGGCGAGGTTCGGCTCAACAAAGATGTGGATCAGTCCATGAGCGACCAGAACATCATCCTCGTTGAGGACATCCTCGACACCGGACTCACGCTACAGTTCCTGCGCCGACTCTTCCTGCATCGCGCCCCACGCAGCCTGAAAATTGCGGCTCTTCTCGATAAGGAGTCCCGTCGCACCGCTGCGGTAAACGCAGATTATGTGGGATTCGTAATCCCCGACGAATTTGTCGTCGGCTACGGACTCGACTACAACGAACGCTACCGAAACTTGCCGGATGTGTGCGTCCTTCCACCTGACGCACAGTAGGACTCGTGGTGTTCGCGAAGCTACATGGGTGATCGATCCTCCCCTGGTCCGCACCTCGCGCGCTTACACGTTCGCTCCCGCAAACCCGACTGTTATCATGACCAAAGACTTGCCAAGGATGAGCGGAACTACTACCAAGCCGAATGTGAGCATCGAGTCATTCCTTCTGGAAGTGGCCGACGTCGTCA
>CAZBCQ010000102.1:12430-15275 GCA_964490255.1 uncultured Terriglobales bacterium
ACCAAGCCGAATGTGAGCATCGAGTCATTCCTTCTGGAAGTGGCCGACGTCGTCAACACCACTCTGGATCTCGACACGCTTTTGCGCCGGGTTGCTGAGATTATTCGTCGTGTCATTGATTATCAGATTTTTGCCATCCTGCTCTTGAATGAAAAAACGCAAGAACTGCGCTTTCGCTTCGCCATCGGCCACACGCCCGAGACGGTCGAGAAGACCCGCGTGAAGGTGGGCGAAGGTGTCACGGGTTTGGCCGTGCAAAAACGCGAACCAATTCTGGTGGAAGATGTTCACAATACACCGTCTTACATCGAAGCGCTCCCCCAGGTTCGCTCCGAGCTGGCAATTCCGCTGATCGTGAAGAATCGCGTTATCGGGGTCGTCGACATCGAATCGACGCATCCGAACTACTTCACGCCCGAGCACTCTCGACTGTTGACAGTCGTTGGATCTCGCATTGCGGTGGGCATCGAGAATGCGCGACTGTACACCCGTGTCGCACGTCAGGCGCGCACGCTGACCCTGCTGAACGAAATCAGCCGCGATCTCTCTTCGATCCTCAACCTCGACGAATTGCTGAAGCGCATCGGCGAACAGCTCACGCGCATTATCGATTACCAGATGTTCAGTATCCTGCTGCTCGATCCCACGGGCACAAAGCTCGAACACCGCTTCTCGCTGCGCTTCAACGAGAAGGTCCAGATCAAGCAGCAGATTCCTATGGGCGAAGGCCTCGTTGGCTACTCCGCCCAGCACAAAGAGCCGCTGCTCATACCCGACGTCACCAAGGACTCGCGCTACATCAAGCTGAATCCGGAGACGCGCTCTGAACTGATCGTGCCGCTCATTTATCAGGGGAACGTGGTCGGCGTGCTTGACCTCGAGCACACGAAGCGCCGCTTCTTTACCGAAGATCATCTGCGCACGATGTCGACGCTAGCCGCGCAGATCTCGATCGCGATCGAAAATGCTCGCTTGTATGAGCGTGTCACGCTTCAGGAGCAGCGCCTCGAGCGTGACTTGGCCCTCGCGCGAACTTTGCAATTTCGTCTGCTGCCGGGGAAATTCCCTTCCCTTACTAATGCCGAACTCGCAGCGCGGTTCAACCCCGCACAGGCGATCGGCGGCGATCTCTACGACTTCTTGCAATATCCCCCCAGCCCAGCGGGCAGCTGCCCCAACTGCCTCGGCATCGCCATCGGCGACGTGAGTGGCAAAGGCCCCGCTGCAGCGCTTTACGCTGCACTGGTCAGCGGATTCCTGCGTTCCCATGCGAGCGAGCGTCCGGGTGCGGCCGAGATGCTTTTCCTAATCAACAAATCTCTCGCGGAACGTCGAGTCGAGGCACAGTACGTCACACTCGCCTATGCCATCTGGAAGGACGAGGATCGGAATCTCCAGGTCGCGAACTCGGGCTTGCCGCGTCCCATTTACTGCAATCAAGGGAAAATCGAACGCGTGGAAGCGGTGGGCCTGCCGCTCGGGCTGTTTGATACAGTCGAGCACGAACAGATTGCCTTCAATGCGCTTCCCGGCGACGTATTCGTTTTCTTCAGCGACGGCCTTGTCGACGCGACCAGCCCCGAAGGCGTTCTCTTTGGCCGCGGCCGTATCGAGAAAATCGTGGAAGCGAACTGGCGCCTGAGTGCCGACGATCTGGTAAAGACGCTGTTTCAGGCTGTAAAAGATCACACCGCCGGTGCCGAACAGTTTGACGATCAGACCGTGGTAGCGCTCAAGGTGAAAGGTTCCGCCAAGTCCCGCACCCAAAAATGAAAAAATCTACTCACCTCGAAGGACGGCCCCCCGCATTCCCCTATCTTCCCGAGTCGCGCTCAAACAACATCCGCGCTCTGCATTGTGAACAGGTCCCCTTGAGCAAGCTGGCCGACCAGTACGGCACGCCGCTTTATGTCTACTCCGGTTCAACCATTCGCGATCGCTACCGGGCCTTCGACGCCGCGTTCGCCGCCGCGCCTCACCTGATCTGCTATTCAGTCAAAGCGAATTCGAATTTGTCGATTCTGCGGATGCTGGGCAAGTTAGGATCGGGTTACGACATTGTTTCGGGTGGCGAGCTTGAGCGGGTTCTTGCTGCCGACAAGCGCGGTGCTTCCCGGGTCGTTTTCTCCGGCGTTGGCAAGACCGCGCCTGAAATGGATCTCGCTCTGCGCTCCGGCATCCTGATGTTCAACGTCGAGAGCTCATCGGAAGTTGAACTGCTCGCCGAACGGGCCTCGAAGCTGAAGAAGCGTGCGCGCGTGGCCGTTCGCGTGAATCCCGACGTTTTCGCTGAAACGCATCCGTATATCTCCACCGGCCTGCATAAGCACAAGTTCGGAGTTCCCATCGAGGAGGCCCGCGCGCTGTATCGAACCATTGCGCGTCATCGCTATCTCACCGCAGCCGGCATCAGTGTGCATATCGGATCGCAAATCACGAGCGTCGGTCCATTTGGCGATGCTATGCAGCGCGTAGCAGACTTCGTGCGCACCCTCCGCTCCGATGGTCACGAGATCGAGTTCGTCGACGCCGGTGGCGGCCTTGGCATCCAGTATCACGAATCCTCGCTGAACAGCTTCCCCGAAAAGGCGCGGGCCTACGCGGAATCGGTTCTCAAACCGCTAGCTAATCTCGGAGTGACGCTTCTGCTCGAGCCCGGACGGTCCATCGTCGGACCAGCCGGCCTGCTGCTCACGCGCGTGCTCTATCACAAGCAGAACGACGGCAAGCAGTTCCTAATCGTCGATGCGGCCATGAACGATCTCATTCGCCCCTCGCTCTACAGCGCGCATCATGACATCGTCCCGGTGAATCGCACTAGTTTGCAGAAAAAAGGTACTTACGA
>CAZBCQ010000103.1:0-11061 GCA_964490255.1 uncultured Terriglobales bacterium
CGAGGTCGGCCTCACCCACATATTCGATGAACTCGCCATCCACGTGAGGCTTCACTCGCATTTCGTAGTAATCACGGAACATCGGCTGAATCTCTCCCGCGATCTTCAACGGGATCCCGGACTGCTTCGCCACTTCAATCGCAACGTGCGTCCCTTTTACCGGCGCGATTCTGCCAAGAAAGGTCAGGTGAGTTCGCTTTCCGCGTGGAGCCATGTAGGCCCTCAGATCAATGCCATGGTGAATCGTACGCAGGTGCGCCATGCTCTCTTTCTTTCGTTGAGCATCACTGATTGCTACATAATGTACATCTGGATAATGCCGGTAGAACTCACTCAGACTGTCGCTGTGCGGGTGATGAATCGTGTAGACGAAAGGTACATCGACAAATCGCGAATGCACGAGAGTGGGCGCATTGCTCACATGAATGAGATCGCACGATGCCGAAGCGTCCTTCACCGCCCATGCTCCGTGGTTGATGTCGCTGAGGTTTTCGAAAATTTCGCCTTCCAGGGGCCACTGCCCTTTGGGATACAGCCATCGCCGCTCCACCGGCAGCGTGGACTCTCCATTGGTATACAACACTACATCGATGCCAAGTTTTGCGAGCCCCTCAGCCAGGTGTGCGGCAAACAATTCCGTCCCGCCATAACGCCGTGGGGGAACAGGAATGAAAGGAGGAACGACCAGTGCAACTCTCATTGGACTCCTATACTGCGAGAACGGGACGCACGGACGAACACATCTTGGGCAGTAATAAAATCAGATGCATCGTTGTTCTCCACGGTTGGCGAAACTTCTCTGTTCTGCAGAAAGCACTCATCGACATTGAGTGCACTGCACTCAAACGGACACGGGAGAAAGTGCTTTTTCTTTGGGCTCGGCAGCCTTGGATGTCTGGGCGGCAGCACTTATGAAATCTTCGAATTGTTTCGCGCGAATTTCGCTGGTGTGTTCTGCCAACACGCGCTCCTGCGCATTACGACCTATTCTCCGCAACTCGTCTTCGTCCAGGTCGGTCAGATAACGAACAACATCTTCCCCCGAAACCGGAAGCAAGATTTCTCGTCCTGGCTGAAAAAATGTATCGAGGCCAGGCCAATTGTCGGAGATCAGAGTGCTGCCGCAAGCGGCCGCTTCAAACAGCCGCACTGACGGCGAGAAACCCGCGCGAACCATGTCACGACGCGTGACATTGAGAGTAAGCCGAGATGACGAGTAGAACCGCGCGTGCCACCGCGGATTCAGATGAGTGATCCTCCGAACATTGGAGGGCCACTCTGTGCTTTTCGGGTACTGCGGTCCTGCGACCAGGAATTTACTCGCAGGCAGCTTGCGCGCCGGTTCGCACAGCAGCTCTTCGATTTTTCGCTGGCGATCGGGAGCATAGGTCCCCATGTAACTCAGGTCGCAGGCAAAACGCTTGTTCACGCTGAATCGCCGATACTCGTTGGGATCGAACGAGCAGTAGAGCGGTACAGCTTTGCGGGCACCGAAACTCTGCTCCAGCTCATCGAGCATCGGTCCACCCGTAAAACTGAAATACAAGTCGAACTCAGGAATCTGGTCCGCTCTGAGGTAGTCGCTGCCGCCGCTCTCTCGAAGTTGCGCGACTGTGATCGGAGTATCGATGTCGTAGAAAGTCTTGACCGGAACTCGGCTGTCAGCTACCTCCGCAATCGCGGCTAGGCCGTCCGGAAAATACGATCCCACCAGAGCGACGTCGGCTGAGCTCAGCTCCTTCTTCACCTCGCTGCGAATACTTGCCCATTCATCGAACAGCCGCACTCGACAAAATGGCGGCTCAGGCATATCGCGATTCGAGGCATACCACTCCAGGTCGTGTTCATAGAACAAGATCTCGTGGCCGCGCGCGTGCAATGCTTTGCACAAGGCGCGAAAGGTCGTCGCGTGCCCATTACCCCACGACGAGGTGACCGATAATCCGAAGATCACCAGCTTCAATCCGGCCTCCTACGCTGCCGCCAGCGGTGCTGGCTGCTCATCTCGCAGCTCGGCACCAGTCAGAATGCGCTCGACATCTTTCACGCGCAGCTCATACGTGTGTTCAGTCAGCGCGCGTTCGCGCATCGCCGCGCCAATTTCGCGCGCTCGCTCAGCACTGACGCTGCGTAACCAATGCACGATGCTGTCTGCTGACGACGCAACCAGGATTTCGTACCACGGCTCGAAAAAGTTGCCGATTCCCGGCCATTCGTCGGTAATCAGGCACGCTCCGGCTCCTGCTGCTTCGAAAACCCTCGTTGGCGGGGAAAATCCAACCTTCGCCATCGATTCGCGATTCAGGTTCAGCACCATCCGCGCCGAACAGTTCACGACATTGTGCTGACCCGTGCCAACATGACCGATCCAGCGTACGTTGGACGGCAGCTTCTTACCGCCCCACCCCTCGCCTCCTAGAATGAACGACATCTCAGGCGCTAACTCCGCAGCCCGCAGGAAGTACTCTTCAACCCGCTTTTCGCGATCAGGCAGCCGGTGCCCAACAAACGCCAGATCACATTTCAGCTTCGGATCCGCTTCAACAGGGAAATGACACTCAGGATCGAGCCCGTTGTACACCGGATGGCAGTTCGCTGCCCCGAGCCGCACGTAATGGTCGACGACCGGCGTTCCGCCGCCATAGGTGAAAATAAAGTCATACTTCGGGATCAGCGCGCGAAACGGATCAGTCGGGTTCTGTTCCACTCGTGCCAGCGTAGCCGGGGCATCCACATCCCAGAAGGCCACTCGCGTTCGCGACGATGCACAATCCAGCACCGCGCGTTCCAGCAGATCGTCATCGGCACCCACACCGCTGTGCTTGATCACGAGATCACACTTCATCGCACGCGACAGTAGTTCGTCCAGATCTCGAGGAGTCTGATAAACAATCACCTGCGCGTAGTCGATCTCTCCTGCATCCCGATTCTTTTGCCGGTCGTAGATATCAGGCTCTGCAAACGTGATCTCATGTCCCAGCCGCCGCAAGCATTTGTAGATTCCGCGGTAATAGGTCGCTGCGCCATTCCAGTATGACGACGTCAGGCTCGACCCGAAGACGAATATCTTCATCCTTTCAGCTCCTCGACAATACCCAATAACTGTTCGGCGCGGTGCCGGCACGTATGCCGCTGGCGAATTGTTTCCAGACCGCTCGCCGATAATTGCGCGCGCGCTTTCTCATCTCTTAGTAGATGCTGAATCTCGGCATACATCGCTTCGCCATTTGGAACACGAAGGTAATCTTGGCCGGGCCGGAATAGCTGCTCCGCGTCCTCCCATGGCGAACAGACGAGTGGAATGCCACAGGCGAGGGTCTCAAACACACGAATCGTCGGGACGCCGCTCAGCCCATTCGCATACTGGCGGCGAGGCACATGCACCGTCAGCGTGCTCGCGGCGTACACGAGAGGCGCCTGAAGGTTCGGCAGGTATCCACGAAACTCAATACCGGCGCGTTCCAAAGCCTTCAGCGCATTTTGCGGATATCGGACCCCGTGCACTATGGCTCTGCCACCTGCGGAAGTGAGCTTTGATGCGGGCTCAATCAGAAATTCCTGCAGCTCTCGTGTGCGCTCTTCGTCGCCCCAGTTTCCCACCCAAACCAGCTGCACTTCTTTGCGCGCTTGCAGGCGCTTGAACTTATCCACATCCGCCGCTTCGTGGAATGTCCACGCTCGCGCGATTCCGAACCCGTCGACATAAATCCTGCGAATCGCCTCCCCGAACGCTAGCACTCCATCGAACAAATCGAGCCGCAAGCGTAAAATCTCGCCCGCATTCGTGTATGCACGATGATGCGTGTCGTGAAACAGCGCTAGAAACCCGAGCTTCTGCTTCAGCCCAAGAATCGTATTCACGATTTCCGGCTCGTTCCACTCATGGATCACGACCAGGTCGGCATCCTTCAGTCTTTTGGCAGCAAACTCCTCGAAGCGCTCGCCTGTTTGATAAAACTGGACGTCCAATGCCGGATACTCGCATCGAAACTGGTCGATTGCCATCGCTGCGAGCCGACCCTCTTCTCGAACCAGGCTGGTTAGCGACCACGCGCCCAGCGGCTCATAGCAGCACACCTGGTGTCCGGAATCGATAAGCGCCTGTGCCAGTCCGCGCAGAAAATGCGCATTACCATGATTCCAATCGGAAATCCACGAGTGAGCAAAGATGTGAATGTTGAGTTTGCTCATGCCGCCGCCACTTTCTCCGGCACCAGCGCGCGGTAGAGCTGGACGTACTGGTCGACCATGCGATGTGCCGTGTACATGCTCAACCCGCGGCGGTAGGCAAGATTCGCATAGGTCAACCGCAGCTGACGGTCTTCGCAAAGCCTCGCCAGTGTGCGCTCTAAGTCGGCTGCGTCATTTGCTTGAAAGTAGCAGGCGCTCTCCCCCCAGATTTCGCGGAATGTAAGGATATCGTTTAGCACCAGTGCACAGCGTGAGAGCGCAGCTTCGAGTGGGGCCAGTCCAAATGGCTCGTACCGCGACGTTCCAACAAAGATCGATGCGCGCGTGAACAGATGGCGCAACTCGGCCTCGCTCAGCTCTCCACGAAACGAAAGCGACCCGTCAACCGTGAACTTATGCCGATACTCCCGGTCAGGATGTTCACTCGACCCGGCAACCACCACTGGCCACGGAGACTGTACTTCCGACAATAATCGCAACTGCTTCCCTGCATCCCATGCGCGCCCGACACCAAGAACCAAATCCTCTTTAGTGGTGTGCGCATTGAACAGCCCGGGATTCCTGCCGTTGTAAATCACTTTCCCTGCTTGCGTTCTGCCGTAATACTCTCCGACTGCAGTCAGCATCCACCGACTGGGCGCAACCACTACATCCGCGCCCATCAGGCCACGCGCAACTATGCCGCGGTAAGAGTCGATCCAGTCATTTCTTCCTGGCTCGCAACCATGCACCGCCACCCACCAGCTGATCACGTCGCTGTGCGCCACCAGTACTTTGGGTATGTCCACCGACAACGCGCCGTAGGCGTACTGGCTGAAGTGCAACAGGTCTGGATTCTTCTCGCCGATGATCCGCAGCAGATAATCGGACGATGCCTTCAGATCGTCTCCCGCCTCCTGCATCCATTCCAGACGAAAAGCAGTGGGATAGAAATCCACCGTGCTCAGCCGCGTGAGCCATTCGGTCTGGGTTGCGTTAGGGATCTCCCCGAAGCTCACCAGCGTGACCTGTATTCCTCGCTGTGCCAGTCCGGTAACCAGTTCTTTTGTGTAAGTCCAGACTCCGCCCACGGTATCGGCGGTGACTAACACGTGCATTCCAGATCCTCGATCTTGGCCGGTTGCTGCTCCTGGATATCGCTGAAGCCCTTATCCGCGAAGGTGGCCGTGTAGTAGTGATGCGCGCGCTCCCACGCCTCGTCATCCGGTGGCCCGAACAGCTGGACGTAAAGGGGAGTCCCAGGGAATGGAAACATCGGAACCGGCTCGCTCACCCATACGCCGTGTGCTTTCAAATGCTCCTGCCAGCGCTTGATATCAGCCTTGTCGTCATGATCCGTCAGGATCAGATTCGCCTGCACCCAAGGAATCCGCTGCTTCGCATAAATCAATAGTTCGCTGATCCGATCCGTCCCAATGCGGCAATTCTTATTGAGTTCGTCGCGTCCTTCTTCGGTGATTGATTCAATCCCGCATTCGAGCGAGATGCACTGTGCGCGCCCAAGCAGATCCAGTGATTCCTCATTCCACAGATCGATGCGCGTCTGGAAGCCGATCTTCACGTTCCGCTCGGCGATACCTTCCAGCAGCGTTCGCACGTTCTTTCCGACTCCGAAGATTTCGTCAATGAAATAGATGTAGTCGACGCCCCGTGCAATCACGCGATCTACTTCTTTCAGTACGTCGCTCACCTCGCGCTCGCGGAACTTGTTCCGGAACAAAGTCTTGTTGCAGAAGGTGCATGCCCACGGACATCCGCGTGCAAACTCCAACTCTGCTCCATGTCCTTCGCCGAAAAAGACGTGATGGCGATGCTTGTGCCGCTCCACGTTGTAGTTGCGAAAATCGAGCGCGCGTAGTGACTTCATATCCGTCACGCCGAGTGACGGGCTCAAGTGCATGCCGTCATCATCGCGCCAGCAGCAGCCATCGATCTCGCCCCACGGCTTCGTAGCCAGTTGGGGTAGCGTTTGATCGGGTTCTCCCCGCATCGCGACGTCGCACTGCATCTTCCGCAATGCGGCAGCTGGTGTGGCCGAAGTGTGAGGCCCGATCGCGACCTTCACGGCCTTTCCGCCGATTTCCGCAAACCACTGCTTCGGAATCCGCACTTCCGGCGGCGGACATCGCCAGAATAGATAGGAAGGCGCCGTCGGAATCACCAGGAAGTCCGGTCCGAACGCATCAACACGGCGCTTCACTTCTAGCGTATTCAGTCCATCATTCTGCGCGTCAATGAGCAGTGCTTCATGTCCAGCTTCTTCAATTTTGTCGAAAGCGAACAGCAACTCCAGCGGATAGTGCGGATCCTGGCAGCCGAAATACGTCGATCCCTTGAAATCCCAGTTCGGATTGACGAGTGCATACTTCATGCGGCACCCGGTAAATTCTGCAGCGTCGCTCCCGCAATCGGTTCCTGCACTTCCTCCGGCGCCAGCACGTCGTGATTCTCTTTCCACCAGCCTTCAATGCGTTTCAGCGTCTGGCGCAAGTTCAGCTTCGGCTTCCAGCCGGTGTCGCGATGCAGCTTCGAATAATCCGTTACGTAGACTAATTGATCTCCCGGACGGAGCTCGTCCAGTACGTACTCAACCGCGGTTCCGGTCAGCCGCTCAATTTCGCTGACCAGCTCCAGCAACGAGGTTGTGTTCTCGATTCCGCCGCCCACGTTGTACACCTGCCCCCGCGTTATCGAGGCGTGCTTTCGCACCGCCTCGAACGCGCAGACGAGGTCATCCACGCACAGCACATCGCGTACCTGCCGACCGTCGCCGTAAATCACCAGTGGGATATGCTGAATGGCCGAGTATAGGAAGTGCGCGACCCAGCCCTGGTCTTCGTTGCCCAACTGCCTGGGCCCCGCGATACACGACATCCGGAAGACAACCGCTGGAATATCAAACATGCGCGCATAGTCGTGGACGTATTGATCAGCCGCTCCCTTGGAACAACCATACGGCGAATGAAAATCCAGTGGCTGCTCCTCCGTCACTCCGCGGATATGCTTGAACCGGTAGCGCGACTTCTCGGCCACTAGTTGATGCATCCCAAGTTCGCCATAAACTTTATTGGTTGAGGTGAACAATAAGAATGGATGATTTCCGGCGCGACGCGCTGCTTCGAGTATGTTGAACGTGCCCCCAAGGTTGATTTCGTAGTCGAGCCTGGGATCAGCTAACGAAGTAGTAACTGCAACCTGAGCGGCGAAGTGGTAGATCTCCGTTGCTGGCCGTACTGCCTTCTCTACTGCGGCCACATCGCGAACGTCAGCAATGGTCACTTGTAATCTGCCGGATTTGCCTGCCTCTGCACGTAGCGATTCGAGATTGCACCGCACTCCCCGTCGCGAGAGATTGTCAAATATGTGTATGTTGGCGTCTGTATTTCGGAGTAGCCAATGGGCCCAGTTGGACCCGATGAATCCAGCTCCGCCGAAGATCAGAACATTTCGTCGCTGTGAAATGGTTTTCATCGGATTTCCAAATCTCTCTCGCATCAAGCCGTCAGCCGGTATTCGTGCAGCTTCTGCACCATCTCCGCCGCCCGATCTTCCGCGTGCTGCTCGCGCAGCCAGTTTGCATATTCCTGCATGCCTTCCGCAAAACGAACCTGTGGCCTATAACCCAGCAGGCTGTTCGCCACCGTAATGTCGCCAAAGCAGTGCCGTATATCGCCGGCACGATATTTGCCTGTGATTTCCGGTTCGATCTCTATCCCCAGCGCAGACCCCATAATGCCAGCCACTTCACGAATTGAGATCGGCTCGCCGGATCCAATGTTCACCGCCATGCCGTTCGCCTCAGTCTTTTCCATCGCAAGCAGATTCGCGCGCACCACATCGTGCACACTCACGAAGTCCCGCATCTGCATGCCGTCTTCGAACACCAGTGGCGCACGGCCATTCAGCAGTCGCGACGCGAAGATCGCCGCAACGCCGGTGTAGGGATTCGAAAGCGACTGCCGCACTCCATAGATATTGAAGTAGCGCAACGCCACTACCGGCAGTTCATAGGTCTTGCCAAACAGCAGGACCATCTCCTCTTGATCTTTTTTTGAAAGCGCATAGAACGAACTGCACTGCAACGGCTTCGACTCATTCGTCGGGATGGGTGTGAGTTCGCGTCCGCAGGTGGGACATTCCGGATCCCACTTCTTTTCCTTCAACTGCTTTGCACTGCGTTCCTTCGGCGCAACTCCGCCACACTGTACACACAGATACTTACCTTCGCCATAAATCGACATGGAGGAAGCGACAATCAGCTTCTCCAGCTTTACTTCCGTATCGAGCAGCGCCTGCAGCAGATTCGCCGTCCCCTGGGTGTTCGATCCCATGTAGTGCGCAATCTCGTACATCGATTGCCCAACCCCGACCGCAGCGCCGAGGTGAAAAATCACATCCACGCCACGGACAGCTTCACGTAACTGATCAAGATGGCGCAGATCGCCGTGCACGAAGTGGATCTCTCTGGCCAGGTAATCGGGCATTCCTTCGGGATGCACCTGCGCCGTCAGGTTGTCATAGACCCGCACTTCGTGACCTGCGTTAATCAGCGCGTCGGCCAGATGCGATCCGACAAAACCAGCGCCGCCCGTGATCAGAATCTTCTTTGCCATTAGTTCTCAGCCCCGACTTTGCTTCGTTCGCTATGCCTAACTGCTGTAGAAATCTGCTTCTGTGGCGCGTACCGGCCCACCGCCCAACTGACAAACTCTGCGAAATCTTCCCCTTTACGGGGAGGACTGGTGTAGTGCCGTTCCATCCCCAGGTGCTCCGGCGTGAAGCACAACGTCAGAGTGGTCTCGAATGGTGCAAGCGCTTCCATTTGCCGATCGAACCATGCTTCAGAGTTCGGACGGAACCAGTCTGCCCAACTAACGCCGGTCCGCAAGTAACGCACACCCAATCGCTGCAACCATTCCACCCCGGCATCCAGACGCGGATCCTCGAAGTGGAACCATTGGCAAATGCCTAGCCCTTCCGGAAAACTACCCGCTGCCTGCTTTGGCGTCATATCCTCACGCACCAGGCCCATGTAATAGTGCCGGTAGTACGCGCTCCCTTCAGACTCCTTGTGCCGGGTCGTTGCCGTCCACGTCGCGGGCAGGTCGAATAGGCTGTACCAGTGCACCCTCTCGATCAGCGGCAACAATAGTTCTGCCGTCTTCTGCAACCCGAACACCTGAACTTCTTCTGCTCCGAAAGAGGACGCGCCGGCCTCAGAAACCCAAATTGGCTTTTTGGTGACACCTCGAATCTCCGCGATCTTCTGTGGCCACTCGTGAATGCTCCAGTGATTCCAGTCGAGTGGGAATCCGTGCACGGCCACAATGTCGACGTGATCGAGCACTCCGTGCGATCCCATGAGCTGCATAAAATTTGGATCGATTGGCGAAATTCCGCCTAGCACAATCGGCAACGCTGGATTCGCGCGGCGCGCCGCTTTCGCGCCCGCAATCGTCATCTCCGCAAACCGCTTCCACTCCGGATCCGCTTTAAAGTCCCAGTGAGAAAGATTGTTCGGTTCGTTCCAGAGCATTACCGCTTCAACCATTATTCGTTCGCTGCCTTTCAGAGATCTTCCGTTCAGAGTGAGCCGTCGAGTTCCATTTCCAGGATGTACTTGCCGTCCCGCGTCACGCTCTTGGGAACGCAAATCCAGGTCTCGGTTTCTGGATGGGCTACGATCTCCAGCCCTGAGCTGCGCAGCATCGCTTCGGCCGCGCTGGCGTTCGGAAGCCACCAGTTGGTGGGATCATCCGCGTAACGGTTCTCGACGAAATACATGCAGGGGAAATCGCGTTGCTCAAAGATGTCTTTGTTCCAGAAGTGATAGTTGCTCTCCCACCGCTTGGGCGTCTCCGAACCGCGAATCATCGTCTGGAACACCAGCCGTCCGCGAACCTTCTGGATGATCTTGTCCAATGCGTATAGGGGATAGCGCAGGTGGTAAAACACGCCCATGAACAAGACAAAGTCAAACTGGCCCGCGATTTTGTCCACGTCGTAGACGGAGAGTTTCTGAAAGTCGATCTCTAAATTTAGTTGCTCGGCGGCAAAACGTGCCTGGTTCAGATAGCGGTCGTCCACGTCAATGCCAAGCACTCGCTCTGCACCGCGCTGCTTCATCTGAATGCAATAGAAGCCGCCATTGCACCCTATATCGAGCACCGTGGCTCCGGTCAGGTCCGCAGGGATTTCCGGAGAAATGTATCTCCACTTGATATTGGGAAAGTCACCCAGAAAGTGGTTCGGCGCCGTTTTCACGCCATGTAAGTCGAGGTTGTGAAACCATTCCCCGAGTTGCTCGATGCGCCGCATCAAACCATCACGGTCCAGAACTGGTGCAACCGGTGACTTGGCAGAGGTGGTTATCTCAGATTCGTGTGCCTGCTGCAGTTGAGGTGCCATCAGCTTTAGCACGGGTGATGGTTTCGCCCGTGTGCTGGGTTAGAAGATGGCCTACCTACTTGGGATGCCTACTTTCCCTTGCAACCAGCTTCGAATCAGAGAATTGCGCGGACACTCTGATTTTTTGTGGCGCAAGTTGACGCTTGATCCCCAGATGCCAGACATCCCCATAGGTCGGGTAGCGAGACGCAGACGTGCCCACATCTGCGGTCCCCCACATCTGCGGCCGTTTGGCAGATGTGGGAGGCTGATCCGGTGCCCCATAATCTGCCCTCTTTTGGCAGATGTGGGAGTCCAACCTGCACCATCAACTCGCCTGCAAGCGCAGCTGCAGTTTCCTCGCAATTTCATACAGATTCGAAAGCCGTGCTTGAACTGGAGGCGGCAGGTCGGGCGTGCTCATCGCAGTTTGTGCGCTCACCAGAATTCCGGTGAGATCGTTGCTCAGCTCTCCCTGGAGCT
>CAZBCQ010000103.1:11161-14850 GCA_964490255.1 uncultured Terriglobales bacterium
GTTTGTGCGCTCACCAGAATTCCGGTGAGATCGTTGCTCAGCTCTCCCTGGAGCTGCAGGCTGGCGCTGTGCCGCGCTGTTGCTTCGTCGCGCTCTCTCCTTCGCAGGGCTGCTTTCACTTCGCGTATGACGCGGTCGGAACTCGCTATCCCGAAATTCAGGAACACCGTGATTGCGCCTTCGGCGAGTTCGGCTACTCCGGCAGCTGCCGTAGGGCTGGCTTCGAACAGGTCTTCATCCATCACGATCACGCGATACTCTGCGCCTCTTACAGACGCAATTGCCTGTCGAATTGTGGTTACAAGGGTGGACTTCTGGTTCAGAGCCTTAGTTATCAGCTCTGCGCATTGAGGACCGGTTGCGGAAGGTGTAACGATTAGAATCATGTCCTGCATAGGTGCAATTCCTCGGCCACCTATACAGGATAGAAAACAATCCACTTGTCGATACAGAAAACCCAAGGTTATCCGGAATCGGCACTTCACTCCGGGAATACAGTTCACATCTGGGACGCGTACTCTTTGAGCTTCCGGTAGAGCGTCGTCTTTCCGATACCCAGCATCTTAGCCGCTAGCAATTTGTCGCCTTTCAATTGCTCAATCGCGCCCAGAATTGCCGCCCTCTCCAACTCCGCCAGAGGAATGATCTTCGGACCTTCGCTGTTTCCAGGCTTGGCTGGGGCCAGCGCATTTCGAATATAAGTCGGCAGATCGGTTACGTTCAGATTTGAATTCGAACTCATCGCCCACGCCCTTTCGATACAGTTTTCCAATTCCCTCACGTTGCCTGGCCATTCATATTCGAGCAACGCGTGCAAAGCGTCTTCGCTCAAGGAACGGCGTGCGCCACTGGTGCGCGACAACCGCTCCAGGAAGTGCTCTACCAGAAGAGGTATGTCCTGCTTACGTTCGCGCAGAGGTGGAATCTTTAATGCCAGCACGTTCAAGCGGAAGTAGAGATCTCTGCGGAAATCTCCTTCCGCAACCGCGGCTTCCAGATCGCGATTCGTCGCCGCGAGAATCCTCACATCGATCGGCAGTGCTTTGGTGCTCCCCACCGGGCGGATCTCTCTCTCCTGAATCGCCCGCAGCAGCTTTGCCTGCAAATCGATCGGCAGCTCTCCTATCTCGTCGAGAAAAACCGTTCCACCATTGGCGATCCAGAGCAGCCCATCTTTGTTTCGGGTCGCGCCCGTGAACGCGCCTTTCACATAACCGAACAACTCGCTTTCGATCAGCGTAGGAACCAGGGAGCCGCAGTCGACCGGGATGAACGGCTTGTCCCGATTGGGACCGGTAAAGTGAATGCACCGCGCAACCAGTTCTTTCCCAGTGCCGCTCTCGCCGACGATCAGTACCGGGTGCGTGCTCTGAGCGGCTTTCGAGATGATCCGGTACAGCCGTTCCATCTCGGGAGATTTCCCTACCAGGGAGGAAAATCCTTGCTTGGATCGCATGGTTTCGCGTAGTGCTCGTCGTTGTGCGGTATTCTTCAGCTCGGTCGTAGCGCGTTCCAGCAGGTTGCGCAATTCGTCCAAATTGAATGGCTTGGTGATGTAATCGAAGGCGCCCTGCTTCATGGCCTGCACGGAAGAAGGGACCGTCGCATAACCCGTAATGATGGCCACCACGGAGTCTGGCCGTCGCGCTTTCACTTCTCGCAGAGCTTCGAGGCCGCTTGCGCCCGGTAGTCGCAAGTCCAGCAATATGATGTCGATGCTCTGATTTTCCAGGATCTTGTACGCCTGCTCGGCCGTGTCAACCGCGAACGAACGGAATCCCAGCAACTCGGCGGCTTCCCGGCAGCTCTCTCGCACGTGAGACTCATCATCTATGATCAATACATTCAGGACACTCGCTCCCGAAACTTCGCGAGCTCCAGGTGCCGCCTGAGTACCTTGCATCTCAATGCCCCTCTCGTGCAGCCGCTGCCAACCTCTTCTCAGCGAAACGCTATTCGCCCGGCTCTTCTCGCTTTACAAGCGCAAAACGCCCTATGGAGATTGGTCGAGAAAACGCTACATCAAAATGGGAATGGAACGCTGTGACGTACGCCACAACAGAAAATCGCATAAAAGGCTGGCTTCGTGAGACTTAGGAGTGCAATGTCGGCGCCTTTGGCAGGAAAATTTCTATCCGCGCGCCCCGCCCCGGTTCACTCATCACGTTGATCGCGCCGCCGCTTTTGCGCACGATGCTGTGCACTGTGAATAGACCCAGGCCGGTTCCATTACTGGACTTCTTGGTTGAATAAAACGCTTCGAACATTTTGGCTTTGGTCGCTGCGTCCATGCCTCTGCCGTTATCCACAACCGTCAGCTGAACATAGTGTCCCGCTGGAAGCTTATGTCGATTGTCCGCACTTAAAACGCAAGTGCCGCTTTCGAGCACTATTCTCCCAGAGCCCTCCACTGCATCGCGGGCATTGATCACCAGATTCATCACGATCTGCTGCAACTGGCTCGGAACCATGACGATTGTTGCCTTTCCACAATGGGTCGCTACGACGAACTCGATCTGCTCGCCGATCAATGGACGGAGGATCGTTTCCATCTGACGCAGCACATGATCTACATTCACTTCCTCCGGGTCCGGAGATTGCTCCCGCAAATACGCAAGCAGCTGTCCGACGAGAGAGGTTCCACGCTCAGCCGCGCCGCGTATGCTGTCTGCCTGACGCCATGCCCAGGTTTCCTTCTCAAGCTGCGCCGACAGCAATCCGGCATGCAGAGTGACGGCAGTCAACACATTGTTGAAGTCGTGCGCAATTCCACCTACCAGCAATCCAAACGACTGTGACTTTCTGGTATCCGAAAGTTCTTTCTCGAGGTTCCGCCGCTCGCTCACGTCGAATGCCAGATGAATGCGCAGTTTTCTGCCATTCGCGTTCAATTCCACCAACTTGTGCTGGTAATGCTTTCCGATTCCTGGATGGAGGGTCGGCGTACCCCGTTTGCAGTCTTCCCCGCCACAAAAGGTACAGACCTTGGATCCTACAATTTCGCTGACCGAAGATGCGCGCATCAGTCTCGCGAACGCCTGGTTCGCATGCGTCACGCGGCCTTCAGCTTCCAGCATGACGGCATGAGGCGAACTCTCCAGTGCCATCGTCAGAATGTCCTGCAACTCCCAGGCCACTGGCTCCTGTACCGAAGTTGCGCGCGCCTTGCCCTTCGACATATTCCCGTTATTGTCAAAGAAGATGGACGCCCCAGCTTGGCGTTTCCGTTCTTTGTTCCAGAATCAGGAATCTACGCAAATGAGTGACCAACGCATACTTTTAGAATTCGGGCGCATGGAGTTTTTGGCTCGTAAATGTTGCCTGTCGATGAATTGTGGATTAGCTACCACATTCCATGGACACTCAAACGACCATTCTTGTCTTGTTCCGACATTTCAGTTCCAAAAAGGGACATCACTTCCCGAGCCCACCGTGCTGCGGCAGTAAGGTCCTCTTCGGGCATAACGCAGCATGCAACAAAAACGGAGGCTCGTAAGCCTCCGTCTCTAGTCGAGTTGAACTGTTTGCTAGTTCAGTCCGCCGCCAGCGTTCATGCTCTTTTCGTTGCCGTTGAATCCTGCTTCAGCAATCACGCCGTCGAAGTCCGTAAGTCCAACCAGGCGTCCATGAATCATGGCCACGTGGTGAACCGGCCACATCGATTGCGGTCCCTGCTTCCAGGTATCGCC
>CAZBCQ010000104.1:0-2374 GCA_964490255.1 uncultured Terriglobales bacterium
ACGACTTCCACAACGACAACTAGCAAGAGTTCCGCCTCTAAGACGACCACAAAAACCAGCGCACCGATGCCGGCGCAGACTCCTCCCCAGCCGGGCATGGTATGGGTGAATACCGCAAGCGGTACCTATCACAAAAGCGGCCGCTGGTACGGCAAGACGAAGGAAGGGAAGTTCATGACGGAAGCCGATGCCGTGAAGGCAGGGTACAAGCCGGCGAAAGACTAGACGTTCGGTTTGGCAGACGTGCGAACGCGGCGGAGCCGGGTGCGAACCAAACTGAAGAGGCGCACGTTCTCGCCAGCGCGGTCGCGCGTCATTGCACGATTTTTCCTCGCCGGGATCATATTGCTCCAATTACAGTGAAGTGTTTCAGCATGGAGCGCTCTGGATTCTGCATGAAACGTCTGCTGGTCATATTGTTATTGCTCACGTCCACCGGATTTTCCCAGCAAAACTCGAATCCGAACATTCAGAACGGCGCAGTCGAGATCACTCCATGGGTTGGAGGAGGGACGGGAGTTGGCTCGACTTCAGATTTCAAGTTTTTTGAGACGGGTGTGCGCGTCGGAAAGATCATCACTCCGGAAGTCGGCGCTGGTCGCTTTCGGTGGCGGTTTGAGTACGCCGGCGACATCATGCCGGTATACCTGGTGGAGCTCCGACAGGGCGGGTGGGTGTATAGCGGCGGTTTTAATCCGGTGGTGCTGAAGTTCCTTTTCACCGCGAACAGAAAGATCACTCCCTTCGTCGAGGCGAACGGGGGCGTACTGTTGTCGACACAGGATGTGCCGCAACCGGATACATCGGCAGTGAATTTCATGTCGGGCGTGCAGGGTGGATTTCATTACTTCATAAAAGAGAAGCGGGCGATCACGTTTTCGACGCAGGTTATCCATATCTCGAATGCGAGCCTCGGGAACCACAATCCGGGGATCAACGCATCGGTGCATTTTCGGCTGGGGTATACATTTTTCAAGTAGGTGGGCGGCGCGGGTGAACCAATTCTTATGAGCACTCTTGTTGAATGCGTACCGAATTTTTCGGAAGGCCGCGACAAAGCGAAGGTGGATGCGATTGTCGAGGCGATGAAGGTCGAAGGCGTGTATCTCCTCGATCGAGAGATGGACGCCGATCACAACCGCTGCGTGATCACGTTGGTCGGCAATCGCGAGGCGATCGCCGAAGCGGCAATTCGCGGGGTCGGCAAGGCTGCAGAATTGATCGACCTGACCAAGCATCAGGGCGCACATCCAAGGATGGGCGCGGCGGACGTCGTGCCGTTCATTCCGATTGAAGGCGTATCGCTCGAAGATTGTGTGCAGATCGCGAGGCAGGTCGGGCAGGAGATCTGGAAGCGATATGAGATTCCGGTCTATTTCTACGAGGCTGCGGCACACAGTCCAGAGCGGCAGAATCTGGAAAATATCCGGCGCGGACAGTTTGAAGGAATACGCGCGGAGATCGAGACGAATCCCGCGCGCAAGCCGGATTTGGGAGAGGCACGTGTGCATCCCACGGCGGGCGCTACGGTGGTAGGAGCGCGAAAGGCGCTGATCGCGTACAACGTGTTCCTGAATACCACCGATGTGGAGATCGCAAAAAAGATTGCGAAGGCAGTGCGGTTTTCATCTGGGGGCTTGCGTTACGTGAAGGGCGCAGGGTTTCCCGTGCGCGGGCAAGCGCAGGTCTCGATGAACCTGACGGACTTCGAACAGACGCCAATCGCGCGCGTATTCGAATTCGTAAAGCGCGAGGCTGCCCGCTACGGCGTAATGCCGACCAGCAGCGAGATCGTAGGACTCATTCCAAAGAAGGCACTGGAAGATGCGGCGGAGTGGTTCCTGCAGGTGGAGAATTTCGATTCGTCGCTGATCCTGGAGAACCGGTTGAGCGCGGTGATGAGCGGCAAGATGGCGGTAGGTGGACTGCGCGCCGGAGTTGAACCCTTCATCGAGCAATTGGCTGCGCCGACGTCTGCGCCGGGAGGTGGAAGCGCTTCGGCCGCTGCGGGAGCGATGGCGGCGGGATTGGCCACTATGGTCGCAACGATGTCGCGCGGAAAGAAAGCGTATGTGCAATATGAATCGCAGCTGAGTGAGGCGATCGCGCGACTGAATGTGTTGCGGGAGGAGTTGAAGGCGGCGATTGAGGCGGACACCGAGGCTTTCAACACCGTCATCAAGGCATATAAGGCGGCGAAGGACGCGCCCACCGGTCAACAGGGGGTCAACGGCGCACTGAAGCAGGCGACGCTGGTTCCGACGGGAGTGGCGGAGCGTGCGAAAGAGGTCGAAAAAATCGCCGAGAGGCTGGGGCCGATAACGAATCCGAATATGGCGTCGGATCTGACGGTCAGCAAAGCGCTGGCGAATGC
>CAZBCQ010000104.1:2474-4737 GCA_964490255.1 uncultured Terriglobales bacterium
GTGGGTGCAGGTCATCTGAATCAGCAGGAACATTCAAGAGGTCTCATGAAGCGTTATTTTGCAGCAGTTTGTGTTCTTGTGCTCGGGAGCAGCCTCGCGTTTGGCGCAGCGCTGGGCACGTCTGCCCGTACGGTGATCCCAGGTCAGATTCAGCAGGTTATTTCGGTCGATTATCGCGCCCTGAGAAATTCGCCGACGGCGATGGCGCTGAAGGATCGCGTCCTGCCGGACAGCCTGAAGCAGTTCGAGACGCAGTTGCACCAGTTTGGCTTGACCGACGACGAGATCGAGCAGCTGACCTTTGCCGCCTTCCGCGTGAAAGATAATTCGGTGCGTACGGTCGGGATCGCACAGGGACAGTTCCCTACGAAGAAGATCTACGCCAAGATGAAGCTGAAGAAGATCTCTGGCACGAAGTATCATCAGTCGGTGATTTATCCGATGAACAATGGCATGCAGATGTCGTTCATCGACGATTACACGCTCTTATTCGGCGATGGTGGCGCAGTCAAATCGGCGCTGGATGCGCGTGATGGCTACACCGAGAGCCTGAACACCAACAGCCAGATGACGGACATGGTGAACGCGGTGCAGGAAGGGGCTGTGTGGAGTGTGCTCGATCAACTGGGAACGCAAAACATGATGCGCTCTACCCTGGGCGATGCCGCGCGACTGGGCGACTTCGAGACGGTGAAGAAACGGCTGATTGGATCGCGTTACATCATGGACTTCAACGATGGCGTGAACTTCAACCTGGACGTCGTGACATCGGACAGCATTACGGCCTCGACGCTGTCATCGTTGATCAAGGCCGGCGTCCTTTTCCGGAAGATGAACGCGAGCGCGACGGAAAAGCTCGCATTGGATAGCGTGACCGTTGATTCGAACAGCTCACTGTTGCAACTGAAATTCAAGACCGACGACAGCAAGTTCCAGTCGCTACTACATTCGGATCTGTTCGCTTCAGTATCCAAGTAAAACAGGGAATTTGATTAACAGGGGGCGGCCCCAGGGCTGCCCTTTTTCTTTGCTTGGAAGAGCTGCTTCAGCCCCCACAATATTTCCATAGCGACAGTCCAGTTTCAGTCCCGCGCGCCAGCAATCTGCATTGAATAATGTGCATTTCCTATGCATGTACTTAAGTGCATAAAAAGGGGGGAAGGTACACTTTTTTCTTGCATAATTATGCGCCGTCCTCGATAGTTATGCATCTGATATGCATGTATGAAAACGGCACGGCAAAACCTGGTTCGCGACATGATTTCAGCGGCTCCGGTCTACACGCAGGAGGAGCTACGTAAGGGTTTGGCGCAGAAGGGAATCCAGGTAAATCAGGCGACACTGTCGCGGGATTTGCGGGAGATCGGCGTAGTGAAGACGGCGAATGGGTATTCGCTGCCTACGCAGGATGATACCGGTGGTTCGCCGTTGCCCTCGCTGACCCACCTGCTGAACGAATTCGTCGTGGACGTTCGCGAGGCGGAGAACCAGTTGGTGTTAAAGACAACGCCGGGAAGCGCGCAGCCGGTTGCAGCGGGACTGGATTCCTCGAACTGGAAAGAGATTATCGGCACCATCGCCGGGGACGACACGATCCTGGTGATCGCGGAGAGTAAAGCGATTTGTCACAAGTTGGCAGAGCGGATTCGGGAGATTGTGGAAGGTTGAACGCGAAGCTTCAAGTCGGAGTGATTGGTCCCACAGGCTACAGCGGCTTCGAACTGCTGAAGATCCTGTTCCGCCATCCGCGAGTGAAGAGCCCGGTGTTGTTTGTGCGCGAGAAAGCAGAATGCGGTCCGCGGAATTTGAGTGACGTGTATCCCCAGATTTCCGGCAACGGCACGCATTCGCTCGAGCCGTTTTCTTGGGCGAGAGCGGAACAGGCTGGACTCGATCTGCTGTTTCTGGCCACACCGCATGAGTTTTCGCGAGAGTTTGTGCCGGAAGCGATTGCGCGCGGAGTGCGCGTGATTGACTTGAGCGGCGCGTGGCGACTGAAAGCGGCGGAGAACCGCGCCGTGTACGGATTCAAAGACGAAGCGGCCGGAGCAAAGCTGGACGACGAAGCCGTTTACGGTCTGCCGGAGCTGAACTCCGACAATCTAGTCAATGCGCAGCTGGTCGCGAATCCAGGATGTTATCCGACGTCGATCATTTTGGCGCTGGCGCCGTTCATGCAAGCAGGTTGCGTGGATAAAGATCGGGGCGTGATTTGCGACTCGAAGTCAGGCGTTTCGGGTGCGGGGAAAGCGCCGACGCAGGA
>CAZBCQ010000104.1:4837-14843 GCA_964490255.1 uncultured Terriglobales bacterium
GACAACCTGGTAAAAGGCGCGTCGGGGCAGGCTGTGCAGAACATGAATGTGATGTACGGATGGTGCGAGAAAGAAGGATTGTCATGAAGCTGGTGCTGAAGATCGGTGGAGCTGCGCTGGAGAATCCGGCGACTCTGCAGAGCTGCGTTCGGGCCATCAAGAGCCTGGTGCAGGATGGACACCAACTCGTGGTGGTTCATGGCGGTGGTTCCGCGCTGACTCGCACGCTGAAGAAGCTTGGCAAACAGAGCCAGTTCATCAATGGCCTGCGCGTGACCGACGCGGAGACGCGCGACGTGGCGCTGATGGTGTTGGCCGGCTTCATGAATAAGGGTCTCGTTGCCGCCTTGACGCGCACCGGTGTTGGAGCAATTGGATTGTCGGGCGGCGATGGTCCGGTGTTCCTCGCTCGCAAACGCAATAACGGTGGGCCGGATCTGGGATTCGTCGGTGACATCTGCCAGGTAGAGACGCGCTGGCTGGAAGCGATCTGGAGTGCGGGCGGCGTGCCGGTGATCGCCAGCGTCGCGCTCGGAACCGATGGCGAGTACTACAACGTGAATGCCGATCAGATGGCATCTGCGTGCGCCATTGCATGCAAAGCTCAGACGCTGATTTTCCTGACGGAAGTTGCGGGCGTGCTCAATGCAGAAGGTCTGCCGATCCAACGACTGGAGACGACGCAGGTCCCGACGCTAGTGAGTTCGTCGGTGATCAGCGGCGGCATGTTGCCAAAAATGGATGCGTGCCTGAAGGCATTGAGCGGCGGCGTTGGAAGAGTTCGGGTATTTCCCTCGGAGAAGGCGGACGTATTGGCAGATTTTTATCAGAAGAAGATCGATCTCGGAACAGAAGTGGTGGTGGCATGACGCTGGCATCTGTGCAGAAGGCCGAAGCGGCCCACCTCATTCCGACGTACGAGCGTTATCCGGTGCTGCTCACGCACGGACGAGGCGTGTACCTGTGGGACGCGAATGGGAAGCGCTATCTCGATCTGTTGAGCGGGATCGGCGTAAATGGCTTAGGCCATGCGCATCCGGTGGTGAAGAAGGCGATCGTGAAGCAAGCCGGGAAGATGCTGCACACGTCGAACCTGTTCTTTCACGAATACCAGGCGGAGCTGGCGACGAAGCTAACCAAGATTTCAGGACTCGATCGCGCGTTCTTCACGAACAGCGGCACCGAAGCGATTGAAGGTGCGTTGAAGATTGCGCGTGCATATGCGCAAATCAACAACAAGAATGGTTCGGGTCCGAAGTGGAGAATTATCGCGCTGGACAATTCGTTTCACGGGCGCACCTTCGGCGCCTTGTCGGTGACTGGGCAGAAGAAGTATCGCGCTCCGTTCGAGCCGGTCGTGCCGGGCGTGAGATTCGTCAAGCTAAACGATGTGGCCGATTTGGAGAAGAAGTTCGACCACACCGTATGCGCTGTACTCGTCGAACCAATTCAGGGTGAAGGCGGAATTCGGCCGCTTACCCAGGAGTTTCTTCAGCGGGCCCGCGAACTAACTAAGAAGAGCGGCGCACTGCTCATTGCCGACGAAATTCAGAGTGGACTGGGTCGGACTGGGAAGTGGTTCGCGTATCAGCACGTTGGAATTCAGCCTGACATCGTTGCGCTGGCCAAGCCGATTGCCGGCGGACTGCCGTTGGGCGCAATTCTTGCGTCGTCGGAAGCGGCGACTGCGTTTCATCCCGGCATGCATGGCACGACCTTCGGTGGCGGTCCGTTGACCTCGGCCGTTGCAGTGGCAGTGCTGAATACGATCGAAAAAGACGGCTTGATGAAGAACGCCGTCACGGTTGGCGGCTATTTTCGGAGCCGTCTGGAAGAACTCGCAGAGCGACATAAATTCGTCAAAGAAATTAGAAGCAAAGGCCTGATGATCGGCATCGAATTGGTTTCCGCCGAAAAGGCAAAGACAGTTGTGAAGGAAGCGCTCGCGAAGGGCGTGATCCTGAACCGCACGAACGACACAGTTTTGCGATTCCTGCCGCCATTCATTCTTCAGAAGAAGCATGTGGACGAGGCGATGAATGTGATCGCGCCAATATTTGGCAGTTTGGAGGCCCAATGAGCACGTTGACTAAACCTCTTGTTTCAAAGCCCGCCTTCGGCAGAGCCGGAGTGAAGAAGATGCGGGCGACTTTTGGGCTGTCGAAGCCCGATCTGATCTCGATCCAGGATCTGACGCCGAGTGAGGTCGAGGGCATCCTGGAATTGACCGGGCTGGTGAAGACCTATCCGAACGAGTTCTCGCGCGCGCTTGATGGCAAACAGATCGTGCTGATCTTCGAGAAGCCGTCGTTGCGCACGCGGTTGACGTTTGAAGTGGGCATCCGCAGTTTGGGCGGCAGCTCATTGTTCGTCGATCAGCGAGGGGCACGCATCGATGAACGCGAGGCGCTCGCCGACGTGGCGCACAACCTCGAGCGCTGGGTCGATGGCATCGTGCTTCGAACGTTTGCGCACGACACGGTGACGGGAATGGCAGACTGCGCGGGCATTCCGGTGATCAACGGACTGAGCGACCTGGAGCATCCCTGCCAGGCGCTGGCCGACTACTTCACCATCCGCGAAAGGTTCGGCGATCTGCGCAAGGTGAAGCTGGCGTACGTCGGCGACGGCAATAACGTTGCGCATTCGCTGATGCTGACCGCGGCAGCACTGGGAAGTCATATTGCGGTGGCGACGCCGCTCGGCTTCGAACCGGACGACGAAGTCGTAAACGCCGCTTGCGAACTGGCGATGCAAACGGGTGCGAAGATCGAGGTCAGCAGGGATGTGGTTTCCGCCGTTGCTGGTGCGCATGCGGTCTATACCGATGTGTGGGCGAGCATGGGTCACGAAAACGAAGCTGACATGCGCAAGAGCGTTTTCTCTCCCTATCAGGTCAACGAGAAGCTGATGAAGGCCGCTCGCAAAGATGCGATCTTTATGCACTGTCTGCCGGCGCATCGTGGAGATGAGGTTACTGATAAAGTGATCGACTCGCCACAGTCGGTGGTGTTCGATGAGGCAGAGAATCGCCTGCACGTACAGAAGGCGATCATGCTGCTGTTGATGGGAAACGGTGGATTCGCGCCACAGGCGTGAAGCGGTGATGCGAGGTCCCTCGACTCGGGGCGCGTCGGTATCGCGCCCCTAGCTCGGAATGGCAGATCTTAAAACGAAGAAGAGAGAAGCGAATGTCTGAAAAAGTAGTGCTTGCGTATTCGGGTGGTCTGGATACCTCGATCATCATTCCATGGCTGATCGAGAATTATGGCTGCGAAGTGATCGCCATGGTCGGCGATGTGGGACAGGGCGACGACATGCAGGAAGTCGCCGAGAAGGCAAAGAAGACTGGCGCGACCAAGGTCGTGGTGGAAGATTTGCGCCAAGAGTTCGTGCGTGACTACGTGTTCCCCGCGGTCAAGGCGGGCGCCGTCTATGAGCACAAATATCTGCTCGGAACGTCATTGGCGCGTCCGGTGATTGCCAAAGCGCAAGTAGAAGTGGCGCTGCGCGAGGGCGCGACGGCGGTCGCTCACGGATGCACGGGCAAGGGTAACGACCAGGTACGATTCGAACATGCGTTCCAGGCGCTGGCGCCGCAGTTGAGGATCATCGCGCCGTGGCGCGAATGGACCATCAAGTCGCGCGAAGACGCGATTGACTATGCCGAGGCGCGCAATATTCCCATCACAGCGAGTCGCGAGAAGATCCACAGCCGCGATCGCAACCTGTGGCACTTGAGCCATGAAGGTGGGGAATTGGAAGATCCGGCGAATGCGCCTCTGGAATCGACCTGGCAGTGGACGGTCTCGCCCCAAGCTGCGCCCGACAAGCAGGAAGTCGTGGAGATCGAGTTCGTCGGCGGCTCGCCCGTTGCTGTGAATGGGCATCAGCTTTCGCCAGCGGCGTTGGTTGGAGAATTGAATACCATCGGCGCGCGTAATGGCGTTGGTCGCGTGGATCTCGTCGAGAACCGTTTCGTCGGAATCAAGTCGCGCGGCTGCTATGAGACGCCGGGCGGCACGCTGATTCTGACGGCGCAGCGCGAACTGGAATCGCTATGTCTGGATCGCGACCTGTTGCACTACAAACAGCAGGTCAGCCTGAAATATGCCGAGCTGGTTTACTTCGGCCTGTGGTTCACTCCGTTGCGCGAGTCGCTGGATGCCTTCATCAACAGCACCCAGCAAAACGTTACCGGCACGGTGAAGCTTGGCCTGTACAAAGGCAACGTGAATACGCTTTCGCGGAAGTCACCCTTCTCGCTATACCGCACGGACATCGCTTCGTTCACCATGGGCGACAGTTATGACCAGAAAGACGCGGAAGGATTCATTCGCATTCTCGGTCTGCCGGCGCGGTCGCAGGCGTGGTTACGCCAGCAGCTTGAGAAGAAGGGCGAGACCGTGGGGGTCCGTTCGTGAAGATGTGGTCGGGACGGTTCCGGGAACCGCTCGATCCGGATTTCGATCAGTGGCAGCGCTCTTTCAGCTTTGATCGCCGTTTACTTGGCGATGAATTGGCGGCGAGCGCCGCATGGGCCCGGGCCCTGGAAAACGCAGGCATCCTCGATTCCGTAGAGGTGGCGCAGATTGTGGAGGGCCTGCAAAAGATTGGGAAAGCGTGCCAAGCGAATCCCAAAGTGATGGACGAAGCCGATGCTGAGGACGTCCATCACTTCGTTGAATTGCAGCTCGTAAAAGAGATCGGCGAGACGGCGTACAAGCTCCATACGGGGCGTAGCCGGAACGAGCAGATTGCAACTGACCTTCGCTTGTTCGCGAGGCGTAGCGCGGATGCAATCCGCTGCCAGCTGGCGCGGGGGATTGCGGCGTTAATAGCGCGCGCAGAAGAGTTGGGCAGTACGGCGATGCCTTCGTATACCCATTTGCAGAAGGCGGAGCCGGTGCTCGCTGCGCATTGGCTGCTGGCGTATGTCGAGATGTTCTTTCGCGATGCGGACCGATTGGCCGATTGTCGCAAGCGCGTGAACGTCTTGCCGTTGGGATCGGGCGCGGTCGCGGGTAGCGGACTTAAGCTCAATCGCGCAGGCATGGCGAAGGAGCTTGGATTTGATGGCATCACGGCGAACAGCATGGACGCGACCAGCGATCGCGATTTCGAGATCGAGTTGCTGAGTGTGCTGTCACTGATTGCCGTCCACTTGAGCCGATTGGCGGAGGAGATCACGATCTTTTCGACGCGCGAGTTTGGGTTCATCACGCTGCCCGACAGCTTGAGTACGGGCAGCAGTGCAATGCCTCAGAAGAAGAATCCGGATGCGACTGAGCTGTTTCGTGCGAAGGCGGGCCGCGTGGCGGGTGATTTGTTGCAGGCAACGATGACTGTGAAGAGTCTGCCGCTTGCGTACAACAAGGACATGCAGGAGCTGCAATTGCCGCTGTTCGATGCGGTGGATGCGATTACGGGGACTCTTGAAGTGGCAGTGAAGTTGATTTCAAAACTGGGATTCAATACGGATGCGATGAATCTGGCGGCGACCACGGGCTTCATGAACGCGATGGAAGCCGCGAATTATCTGGTGCGCAAAGGCGTGCCATTCCGGCGTGCGCATGAGGCGGTTGGAAATGCGGTGCACACTTGCATCGAGCGCGGCTGTGAATTGGATGGATTGACTATCGATGAGCTGCGCAGGATTCGGCCGGAATTTGGCGACGACTTCTACGCTTGTCTCAAGTTGGAGTCGGTGCTCGCGCACCATGATGTTCCAGGTGGAACCGCTTCGCAGCATGTGAGTGCGGCGGTCGGGAATGCAAAGACACGGCTACAGGCCCTGAAGGGAGAACATATTGCAAACGCGTAGAGCGATTCTCCCCGATGCGCCGAGAATCTACGAACTCATTTCACAATATTCCGATGACGGCACGCTCCTGCCGCGTACGCAGCAGGACATCTTCGAAAACGTGCGCGACTTTGTCGTAGTGGAAGACAAAGGCAAAGTTGTGGGCTGTGCCGCTCTGCATTTTTATGGGCTGAGTCTGGCTGAGGTCCGCTCGGTTGCAGTGGATATCGAGTATCACGGCAGACATGCTGGAAGCACGCTAATCAAGGGACTCATGGCCGAGGCGAAATATCACAAGGTCCAGCGCGTGTTTCTGTTTACGCGCGTGCCCGAATTCTTCGGACGCATGGGATTCACGGTGGTTCCGCACGATCTGCTGCCAGAGAAGGTTCACAAGGACTGCATCGTGTGTCCGCGGCGACATTGCTGTGACGAAATCGCCATGGTGCACGGCCGGGTGCCGCTGCATGAACTGACGCGGCGCAGCAATAATCGGAACCTGGTGACGATTCAGGGCGGATGACATCTCCAACCGAACAATTCAGAATCCCAGCGGGATTTCGGCTCGGAGCGAGCACGTGCGGCATCAAGCAGAGCGGATCGCCTGATCTCGCATTGATCCACGTGCCGGAAGGCGCCGCGGCCGCGGCGGTATTTACGACAAACCGGTTGTGCGCGGCGCCTGTCATTGTCGGACGCGAGCATCTCGCGCAGTCCCAAGGGCGAGTTCACGCTGTCATCGTGAACGCCGGGAATGCGAATTGCGCGACCGGAGACTCGGGACTCGAGGCGGCTCGCAGGAGTTGCGCGGCAGTTGCGGAAGCGGTCGGAATTGAGCGAGCGCAGGTGATTCCGAGTTCGACTGGCGTTATTGGTGTGCCGTTTCCGACAGACAAGTTGATTGCGGGAATCGGTGCGGTTGTCGGGGCAGTAGGAGATTCGCCATCTCATGCGGAGAGCTTTGCACGCGCCATCATGACGACCGATACACGGCCGAAGATGGCGACGGCGACAATCGAGCTGCGCGGGAAGACAGCGGCTGTGCTTGGCGTTTCCAAGGGTGCGGGCATGATTCATCCGCAAATGGCGACGATGCTCGCGTATGTAATGACAGACGTGGAAGCGGTGCCGGAGCAGTTGTCGCGAATTCTCGGGCCGATAGTGAACCGCACGTTCAACCGCATCAGCATCGACGGCGACACTTCGACGAACGATACGCTGATGCTGCTGGCGAGCGGGAAGTCGGGTATCAGGATCGAAGGGCGTGCAGCGCAGACGAAGTTCGCAGCTGCCGTCGAGCAGGTCTGCGCATCGTTGTCGGAGCAGATGGTTCGAGATGGCGAAGGTGTAACGCATCTGGTCAAGCTGAAGATCCAAGGAGCGCGGACCGAGAAAGAGGCAGAACAGATCGCCGCGACAATTGCGACTTCCGCGCTGGTCAAGACTGCGTGGGCTGGAGCTGATCCCAACTGGGGACGAATTCTGGCCGCGATTGGCAGGAGTGGAGTCGGTGTCGATATCGGCAAAGTGGATATCAACTTCGGCGAGTTGCCGATCTGCCATAACGGAATGGCTGTGCCTTTTGTGGAATCGGCCGCTCACGCTTATCTCTCTCAACCAGAATTCGAAATCACCATCCAGCTGAACCGCGGATCGCGCGAGATCCTTTATCTGACGTGCGATTTGACCGCGGACTACGTCAAGATCAATGCCGATTACCGCACCTGATTCCACTTCGATTGAAAACTAAACAGTTTCGGATTAGGCTGTATATTCAAGAAAAGGCGGGAGTTGCCGGTCGTCTCGCCCAGCGACTCCGGTAGAGAAGCGAAGGAAATTGAGGAATTTTCTTTCGTCTGGGCCGACTACCGAACTTGCGATGACGTAGACTGCCATAGAGGGGCTCGATACAGCGAAATGGCCACGGCAATTGGGCAAACAATTTCCGGAGTAGCTTTTCCATCGCTCGTTTTTGTGAATGGCAACGAGCAGCGCAAACTGGTGCTCGACCATATGCCATTTTCCATCGGGCGGCGAACCGAGAAGGACCTGGTGATCTCCGACCCGCGTGTCTCGCGCGATCACGCGCTTCTGATCTGGGAAGGCGATGGATTCTACATACAGGACCTGAACAGCAAGCACGGAACCTACGTAAACGGCGAAAAAATAGAGAAGAAACGCTTGCAGCGCAACGACCGCATGGAGTTTGGAGTGCGCGGCGAAGCGTGCGTCATTTTCGATCCCGACAAGCAACAGCAGAGCCGGTCGCGCGAATTCCTGAGCCAGGTCTCGATGTGGAAGCCGCCCAGTTCGACGGGCGCTCCAAGCGCAGCCGCGGAACTGGAAACGCTGACTCTATTCCTGGAAGCCGCGCGCAAGCTCAATACCAGCACGGTTCTTGAAGAGGTGCTGCTGACGCTCATCGATTCGACACTCCAACTCACGAAAGCCGAGCGCGGATACGTTTTCCTGAAAGAACAGAACGGCGACTTGCGACTGGTTGCCGGTCGCAACAATCGTGGCGAAGTGCTGATGGACGACAGCACGATTTCGCGATCGATTTTGCGCGATGCCGTCAGCAGCGCGTCCGAGTTCCTGGTTACCGACAACGAAGATTTCAGCAAGATGGCGAGCCGCGAGAGCGTAGTTGCGCACAACCTCCGCACGGTGATTTGCATTCCGCTGCGCAGAACACAGATACAAGGGAAAGGGAGTAGCGATTCCAATCCGGGCGGCGATCTGCGCGGCGTTCTGTATCTGGACAGCAAATTCATGTTCGGCAAGATGTCGCAGGTGAACCACGACATTTTGCGGGCGATCGCAACCGAAGCCGCCAGCCTGGTGGAGAACGCCTTCCTGGTGCAGGTGGAAGAAGCTGCGCGCCGGAACCAGCAGGAACTGAATATTGCCGCCGACATCCAGAAGCGGCTGATGCAGGTGACCATTCCGGATGTGCCCTTTGCGAAGATACAGGCAAAGAACATTTCGTCGAAAGAGATTGGCGGCGATTTCTTTGACGTGATTCGCACGCAGGAGTCGCTGACGGTGGTGGTAACGGACGTGAGCGGGAAGGGAATTTCAGCCGCACTGCTGGCGTCGATTCTGCAAGGACTGCTGTACGCACAACTCACACAGCAAAATATTCCCCTCCGGCAGGTGGTAACCACGGCGAACCGATTCCTTTGCGAAAAAGTAATGGGCGAGAAGTACGCGACGATGCTGATCGCGCGACTGCATGCGTCGGGACGGCTGGAGTACATCAATTGCGGGCACGTGCCTCCGGTGCTGGTCGGGCCGGATGTGCAGGTGCTGACTAACTCAAATTTCCCAGTAGGCCTGCTGGAAGAGGCGACGTTCGAGGATGCTGAGATTAATCTGAACTGCGACTGCCGGCTGCTGGTGGTGACGGATGGCGTCACCGAAGCCGAGGATCCGCAGGGCGAGTTCTTCGGAATGCAGCGGCTGAAAGAAGTTGTGCCGCAGGTGTCTGGGATCGAAGAACTGCTGAACGAGATCAGCAAGTTCTGCGCAGGAACCGCATTGAACGACGACTGCACAGCGGTGCAGTTGCAGTATCTGGCGGGAAGATAGTTTTTCACCGCAGAGGACGCGAAGGACGCAGAGGTTTCGTTCGTCATTTCTTTTCAAACCGCTTCCGATTCCATTGCGCCGTGTGATGGTCACGAATTTACCCCTATCAGGATGGACCCCCTCCCCTCTCCGCTTACTAAGTTATTGTGCAGCAGCAGCTTGGCGAAGGTTCTGCCAGTTGCGGGAGAACAAACGGGTTAGAGGTCAAGATATTGGAAACAAAGTAGTTCGCGCGTTCTGCCAGTTATTTAGTTCTATATCTATTGTGACAAATTGACGGTTAGCTACTGGACACTTTGGCGAGATTTATTTTTATCGTGAAGTGAGGTAAGTTGCGGCCATTTTTGCGGAAATGGGGGCTTGACAACGGAACGGTTCAATCGTCCCTGCAGCACTGGTGGGGCTTCCTGGCTCCGACAGGCGGGCGCCAACTCGCATGCTGCGCGTAACCGCGAATCCCTAAGACACTCCCAAGCTACCCGCGATTTTCTCCCGAAGTATGTCCGATGTCAGACATAATGGCGTACTATTCGTATGAGCAGGTGCCAGTGATTCTTCGTGGCTCTCTCCATGTAACCGTTGCTGGAGTTGGATTGGAATTTGGTGCCGAAA
>CAZBCQ010000105.1:0-1919 GCA_964490255.1 uncultured Terriglobales bacterium
AGCCAGCAGCCCTCGATTCCGGTGCCAATCACGGTGGGACCGAGTTCTCGTTCGCGATTCGCCGAGCTTGTGTTTCGCACGTTGGTCGCGAAGCGGCAGGACTACGACGTCTGCATTGTCCAGGGATACGGTTTGGCTGCGCTCGCAGCGAATGCTGCGGCTAGGCTTACGGGGAAGCCCACGCTGATGTTCGTCTGCTCGGCCACTGAGGAGTACTACCAGTGCCGGATGGCGGCGAGGGATAGCGAGAATCCATATCGCGGATTTGAAAGCTGGATGCTGCAAGCGCTCGTGCGGCTGAATGCACGGACTGGTGGCAGATACATCGTATTAAGCCGCCACCTTGAGGCCGTAGTGCGATCGCATGGCGCTCGCGCGGATGTTTCTGTCATTCCGGCGTACGGAGTGGATATTGATGTGTTCAAGCCGTCGGCAACGCCGAAATCGGTTCTGAAGGCACAACTAGGACTGCCCGCGAATGGCACCATCATTTTTTCTAGCAGCAGAGTTGCGCCAGAGAAGGACACGACGACGTTGCTTGGCGCGCTTGCTGAACTCCTAAAGGCTAATCGGGACGTATGGCTGCTATGTCTTACCGGTGCCCACGAGAAGTTTCTTCGGCTCGCGAAAGAATTCGATGTGCACGAGCGCGTGATCGTGGGCGATGCCGTGCATCCTACGAAAATGCTGGCAACGTATTACCAGGCTTCCGACATATGCGTCCAGGTGAGCCGCGCCGAAGGGCTGGGATTCTCGCCGTTGGAGGCGCTGGCGTGCGGTACGCCCGTGGTAGCGACTGCTGTAGGTGGACTTCGCGAAACCATCCTCGATGGCGTGACTGGCTGGACTCATGAGCCAGGCAATTGCGAAAATCTGGCGGCGAAGATCGCCGAAGCCATGGATGATCCGGAAGAAGCGAAGCGTCGTGCCGCGAACGGACGCGCGATGGTCTGCAGAGACTACGAACGGAGTACTGTGTTTCGGGCGCTGGCAGAGTGCATCGAGCGCTTGGCGGGAAGATCGCGATGATCATGCCCGAGGAGCGCCTGACTCCGCGGCGCATCGTCCTGGTAGTGCTTGCGGTCCTAGCTGTAGTCGAAGGAGGAATGCTGTTCTACGCTGCTCGCCAGTCCCGCACTTCGAGCCCGAAGGTTCAGCAGCCTCAAATTGCGGATCAGTGGTTAGGTAATTGGATCGGTCCCGAGGGCACTTACCTGCGATTGTCAAAGGCCGCGGATCATTACACCGTTTTGAATCAGTCGCTCAAGGGGCCTGATGTCTACGAGGGCACTTCGACGCCGAGCGGCATCGTGTTTCAGCGCAACGGCAAAACCGAAACCATTCACGCCGGCCACGGACAGGACACCGGCATGAAGTGGCTACTCCAGAAGAAGAATTGTCTCGTGATCCGTACCGGTGAAGGGTTCTGCCGGGACTAGCATCGGGAAATCGCTGAATTGGGAAGCGCTTGTCCAAGTGCATAGATACTCCACTCGTTCAGCATGACTTCGTGTTGCGGTAGGGTTCGGTGACGCTGTGAGTTATCGCGTTGACCGGAAGCTACCGCGCGGTCCAGCCCCCATCGATCAGGATCGTGTGTCCGGTGATCAGCGATGCTGCGGGCGAAGCAAGGAACACAACAGCCCCGGCGACATCCATGGGTTTGCCGATCCGGTGCAAGGCGGCAATGCGTTCCACTACATCGGAATGGAACTCGGGGTCGGAGAGCGCTTCCTGTGTGCCGGGAGTGTGAATGAAAGTTGGCGCGACGGCGTTCACGGTGATGTTGTGTTTGCCCCATTCGATCGCGAGGCATTTGGTGAGGTGGACGATCGCCGCTTTTGTCCTGCAGTAGATCGACTCCGTGGGTAACGCGACGAAGCCCGCTTGCGAACTCATGTTGATAATGCGTCCGCTCT
>CAZBCQ010000105.1:2019-5981 GCA_964490255.1 uncultured Terriglobales bacterium
GTGGGTAACGCGACGAAGCCCGCTTGCGAACTCATGTTGATAATGCGTCCGCTCTTTTGCCGGATCATTACGCGACCGGCGGCTTGCGCTGCGAAGAAGGTGGCCTTCAGATTTATCTGCATCGTCAGGTCATAGTCATTTTCAGTGACATTCTCGGCCAGGTTGCCGGGAGCGATGCCGGCATTGTTCACCAGAATATCGAGCCGCCCGAAGTGTTGCACCGTGTCGTCGATGGCTCGGGAGATCTGATCCTGCTTCATCAAGTCCATCTGCAGCGGCAGAGCGCGGCGGCGCAGTCCGGTGATTTTATGCGGCAGGTCGCCCTCGGCTTTGATGTCGCGCAGTCCGAGGGCAACATCGGCGCCAGCATTGGCGAGTGCGAGAGCGATGGCGTGTCCTAAACCGCGCGCAGCTCCAGTTACAAGTGCAACCTGTCCAGTGAGATCGAAGCGGGGAGATGTGTCCATCGTGCCATTCATTCAAACGCGTTCTTGAGTATAGCTGCCTGTGCAAAATTCGATCGGGCGATGCGGGTGTGAAAGGTGCTTTGGTTTGAATGATTTACGGATTTCGAACGAAACAGATTTTTGTGAAAGGGAACCACTGGATCACATGATTCTCGCGCTTGAGATTAGTCAGGCGCGACAGACAGCTTCAACGCGCCGTCCTCCCCAATGAAGCGGGTAAAAAATGCGCGGCAGGTGTAGGCCAGCCGCGCACGATTCGTCAGACCTGTGCTACTTCTTCTGGCTTGAAGCCGCGACTGTTTCGCCCTTCTTCGCTCTACTCACAGCGGCAATGAAAGTGTGAGCCGCCGCTGGGACTGGCACCTTGCCGTCGAGAACGACTTCGTTCGAGAGATCTTTCCCATACATAGCTTTAGTAGAGTCGCCGTCGCGTTCAATCTCGGCGCCGCCCAGATCAACGCCCGCGAACAGTCCTTTAGAACGGGAATAGGTCAATATTTCGGAATTCAGCTTCCAGCCGGTTTGTGCCGAAGCTTCGCGGCCTACCGGTCCTGCGCTGGCAGACGCTTCGCCGCCGATCTGGAACTTATCACTGAGCAAGTGACGCATTCCTTCCTCGTCCATGACCATCATGACCAACTGAACATCTTCTACCCCGATCTGCGCTCCCCAACTGCCGCCGCTGATAGTGAAGAAGGCGGGAGCGCTCCAGGTACCATTCGGCAACTTGCATGTGGCAACGCCGCGCCCATGGCGTCCACCGAAAATGAAGCCACCTTTAATCATGCTTGGCACAACTGCAACGCATTTTGCGCCGCTGAAAACTTCGTTCGGGATACCTTTATCGGGAGCGTTTTCGATCTCGCGGAGTGTTTTGGCAGCGTCCTGCAGGCGTTCGTCAACATCCGTCTTTGTCTGAGCTGCCCAGACGAAGCCGGAAAGGGCGAGCATCAGCATCGATGCAAGCGCCGGAACGCGTAATATCTTGAAATTTCTCATGTCGGAGTCTCCCATTTTTTACGATGTGGGGAGTTGTGATCGGGTTATCCGCGCGAGATGGCGTAAGTTTCTCAGTGTGTCGCGGAGGCATATTGCGGGCCGTGTTGCTTCACGTTGTCGTACATCATCCGAACCAACTCGGCATTGGTCATGGGCTGCCAACCGTGACCCTTCATGGGGCGGCCAAATTCGAAGGTGGCGTTCGCAGGGGGATTTTTCACTGAGGTCAAGAAGTCCTGCATGCGATAAACCGCCAGGTTCAAATAGTAGTTGTCCATGTCGCCGACATAGATATGGATTTTGCCGGCGAGTTCGGGTCCAACGCGCTGCCAGTTCTTTTCGAGATAGGCGCGCAAATCGTAACTCCGCATATGATCCGCGACTTGAGGATCGATCGCGCCGGTGCGCTTATCCCAAAGCGGCTTCGGGTAACCATCCGGACCTACTGGGCCGTAGACGGCCTCCCACGCCTCGAGTTGCTGACCTGAGCGGCCATGCGTTCCCAAGACTTCCTCGAGTTGCGACATCTCGCGAACAGTGAGCGTCACCTGTCCTTCCACGCTGCGCATGAGCGGACGCTGGGGAATGGGAGGCTTGTAACCAGGGACATCGAATGCGTTCTCATCCGCATAGATGTCAACGAGCTGATAGCGGGTGAAATCGATCGGATCGGGATAGAACGTCCAAGTGCCGCCGAAGAAATCCGGATGAAAGACTTGCAGCGCGAGCGACTCCCATCCACCGGTGGAACCGCCGGTCAGAAGTCGCGCGAACGGCTCCTGGATCATGCGGAAGTGGTTCTCCAGGTAAGGAATCAGTTCCTGCATGATGGCATCGCCATACGGGCCGTTATTGGCCGAATTCACCGCATAGGAATCGTCAAAGTATGGTGTCGGATGCTGGAACGTAACGGCGATCATCGGTGGCAGTTGGCCGTTGCGCCACATGGTGGAGAACTGCGCGGCCCGGTCGTACTGCACCTCATTATCGTTATCCGTGTCGGAGAAATCGAGAGGCGCCATATCGCCGAAATGGCCTTGATCGTAGATGACGGGATACGGCTGCGAAGTGGAGTCATAGTCGTGGGGCAAGAGTACCGTTGCACCGAGATAAATGGGCTGTCCCCAGAATGCACTCAGCAGTTTGCTCTGGATGCGGATGTGCTTTAGCCAGTTGGTGTCGACAGGCGGCTCGATCGGCGGAATCACGTTGCGAACCGTCAGGGTGAACTCGGCCGGTGTTTTTGGATCGAGATGAATTTTCGCAACGGGACTATATAAGTTTCCGGGAGATTTGTTGAATTGCTGACCTTCGCCCTGATCCAGATGCGCCCAGATAACATGGCCGTCCGAACGATGGAACTCCGTGTAAACGTTGAGCACGGCTTGCGCATAATAGTCGCCAGCGGGAAGCTGTGAGAGATCAGAGAGCGGATAGCCAAGTGTCCCTGTACTGATGGTGACGGGCTGCGCGGGAGCAAGTTGTGCGACGTCCACCCCAAAGAATTGAGTGCGCGATTCAAATGGCCCGACCTGCAGGCGCGGCTCGGGGTTACGCGCGGTGGCGAGAATCAAATAGACGCGACCGGTAATCGGCGATGCATGCGCCGAAGCAGGAAATGAAATCTGAAATCGCGCTGCCTGTTGCGCATGTACGGCTATCGCGAAGAGAAGAATCGCGAAAATCAGGAATGCGCGCGCTGATTGTATTCGTGCCGAAGTTTCGTGCGAGGCGAACATACTGGATCGGATTAACGAGCATAAGGAACTGCGCGACTTTGCGCAAACTGCGCCGCGGTTATGAGTATGATGGAACACCTGGAGTGAGATGCAGCTACGGAACACAAAACCATGAGCGCGGCCGAGAAAGCTCCCCAGAGGCCAGGCGAATATGAACGCGCGGAAGAAGCTGCGGCATACATACGCGCCCGCATGAAAGTGCGACCGCAGATCGCGGTCGTGCTGGGGTCAGGGTTGGGTGCGTTTGCGAATGAACTAAGCGAAGCGGTGTGCATCGAGTACCGCGACATTCCGCACTTTCCACAGTCCACGGTCGCCGGGCATTCGGGACGGCTGGTTACAGGAAAGCTGGAGGATGTTTCGGTTGCCGTGATGCAGGGCCGCGTACATCTCTATGAAGGCTATTCGGCGCGCCAGGTAGCGTTTCCGATGCGAGTGCTGGGGCGGCTCGGCGTGAAAGCGGTGGTCCTGACGAATGCGTCGGGTGGCATCAACGTCGAGTACAAGGCTGGCTGTCTAGTGGTGCTCAAGGACCACATCAATCTGCAGTGTGCAAATCCGCTTGTCGGTCCAAATGATGAGCGCTTTGGTCCTCGCTTTCCCGACATGACGCACGCGTATACGAAGCAGTATCGGGAATTGGCGCTGACGCAGGCGAGGCGTTTGGGACTGGATGTGCACGAAGGCGTGTACGTCGGACTGACCGGGCCCAGCTATGAAACTCCGGCGGAGATCCATGCGTTTCGCGCAATGGGAG